>DDOT01000144.1 GCA_002341815.1 Thiobacillus sp. UBA2487
AAAATTTCAATATGGAACCCAAGTAAGCGCGCGCGTTAATTTATGAAAAGATCGGGTTAATAATCAGCTAATGATTCAGGGAAGAAAAAAAGCGCTGGCATACCGGATGGCATACTGAAGCAAAATGAAAGTATAAAAATTAAATCAATTAATTACATGCAATTACTGGCGGAAGCGGTGAGATTCGAACTCACGGTCGGCTCACACCGACGACGGTTTTCAAGACCGTTGCATTAAACCGCTCTGCCACGCTTCCAGATTGATGGCTGTTCTTTGACGAACAGGCCAGTATTCTACCTTATTTCTGGCGCAGTCTCCAGCATAAGGCTTTATTTACCATGATTACGGCGCGGGATATCGGCTACCCTAAGCGGAAACTCTCCAGTACGCCGATCTGCAAAATACTGGCGCAGGGTGTATTCGATGGTAAGGAAAGCAATTTGATCCCATGGAATCTCGTCTTCAGCAAACAATCGCACTTCCAGACTTTCTTCACCTGCGGAAAAATTCAGATCCAGCAATCGGGCACGAAACATGAGATAAACCTGGCTGATATGCGGCAAATTACACAAGGTATACAAGTGCAGGGGTTGTACATTGGCACCCGCCTCTTCCTGAGTTTCCCTTACCGCGCCTTGTTCGGTGGTTTCGTGGTTTTCCATAAAACCGGCGGGTAGTGTCCATTTGCCATACTGCGGTTCAATGGCCCGGCGACAAAGCAATACTTTGTCTTCCCATTCCGGCAGGCAACCGACGACCATTTTCGGATTGGAATAAAAGATGGTTGCGCAGGCTGGACACACATCGCGCGCGCGATTATCACCGGCGGGTACCAGTTGAGCCACTGGTGTGCCGCATTCACTGCAAAATTTCATCGACGTCTCCAGCCACCTGCTTGAATTCCGTTTGCATCATACGCATTGGTGCCAATAACGATGTATCCACCAAGTCTACCAACCCCAGAAAACGGTCTGCACCGTATACGCGATACATCCCCTCTGCCAGATTGGGCTCCTCCGGCAAACGCACCCGCTGCCCAAGCAGTAACCGTCGCGCGTTAGGCCGATCAACATCAAAGCGAGGCAAGTGGGCGATCAACGCGTCGGCCGGCAACAGCATTGCTTCGCGTTGAGCCAGGTCGGATACCTCAAGTGCCGTCATCTCGACGGCTTGCGCTAACGAAAAGCCACCACTGGCCAACCGAGTCAGTCCCACCAAATGCGCGCCACACCCCAATTGCTGTCCAATGTCTTCCGCCAATGTTCTCACATAGGTGCCGGCACTGACCAGAACCTCAATTTCAACATAAGGTAATGCAAAAGCCAACACCTGAATGTCACGAATAAACACCTGACGGGCATTACGCGGAATCTCGATGCCCGCACGCGCATACGCATACAAGGGTTTTCCATTGAATTTAAGCGCTGAGTACATGGGCGGCGTCTGCATCATTTCCCCTAAAAAACCACGCAGCACGGTTAACAATTGGTCTTTTTGAACGTGGGGTTCAACGTTGGTTAGCACCTCACCATCCGGGTCACCCGTGGTGGTGGTAATACCCAAACGCAGTCGGGCACGATAGCGCTTGTCGGCATCGAGTTGCCATGCAGCAAATTTACTGGCTTCACCGAAGCACAACGGAAGCAATCCATCGGCAAACGGGTCAAGGGTACCGGTATGGCCGGCTTTTTCTGCCGCCAAGGCGTGTCGGGCAATTTGTAATACGCGATTAGAACTGAGCCCTGCCGGTTTATTGACCAGCAATACGCCATGCACTGGACGACGATGCTGCTTGGGCTTCACGCTGGATCGTCGGAAACGGCAGGCGAAGCGACTGCCTCGTCGATAAGATGTGATAAATAAGCACCACGCGCCACCGATGTGTCATACACAAAAGAAAGTTGCGGCACAATTCGCAAACGCATGCGCGGTCCCAACTGGGAGCGAATGAAACCAGCCGCCCGATTCAAGGCGTCCATTGATTGCAGCGCCTGTTCTTGCGGGCCGAGCAAGGTGAAGAACACCTTGGCAGCGTCCAGTTCGCGCGATACCACCACCTCTGTGATCGTTACCATGCCAACGCGCGGGTCCTGTACGCCCGTACGAATGATATCGGCCAGTTCGCGTTGCAGTTGCTCGGCAACGCGTTGGGATCTTGAAAATTCGCGCGCCATGGTCAGAGTGTGCGTGCAATCTGTACAATTTCGTACGCCACCAGACGATCACCGACTTCAATGGCGTTGAAATTCTTGAGTGACACACCGCAATCATAACTTTCGCGCACTTCTTTTACATCGTCTTTGAAGCGCTTGAGCGATTCCAGCTCGCCGTCATGCACCAATACGTCATTCCGGTACAGACGAATCCGTTCGCCGCGTTTGATGGTACCTTCGGTCACATGACAGCCGGCCACAGTGCCGATTTTTGAAATCACATAGACTTCACGCACTTCCATGGCACCGGTAATGTTTTCTTTCAAATCAGGCGTCAGCATGCCGGACAACGCAGCCTTCACCAAATCAACCACTTCATAAATAATATTATAGAAGCGGATATCCACACCGAGCGATTCGGCCAATTTACGAGCCTGTGCATCCGGGCGAATATTAAAGGCAATGATGACTGCTTTGGATGCCATCGCGAGGTTAACATCCGACTCGGAGACCGAACCCACCCCATTGTGCAAGATTTCAACCTTGACTTCTTCCGTGGAAATTTTTTGCAACGCCGTCGCCAATGCTTCCAAAGAACCTTGCACATCTGCCTTGATAATCAAAGGCAAACGCTTGGCTTCGGTTTCGCCCATGGATTCCATGATGCTTTCCAGCTTGGCGGCCTGCCGCTTGGCCAGTTGCACATCACGGAATTTACCTTGACGGAACAAGGCAATCTCGCGCGCTTTGCGTTCTTCCTGCAACACAATGGCATCTTCACCAGCGCGCGGTACATCTGACAACCCCTGAATCTCAACCGGAATGGATGGTCCGGCTTCTTGCACAGGCTTACCATCTTCGTCCAGCATGGCGCGCACACGGCCATACACATCACCCACCAACAGCACGTCACCACGGCGGAGTGTACCTGACTGCACCAGCATGGTAGCAACCGGGCCGCGGCCCTTGTCCAGGCGGGCCTCAATAATCACACCTTTCGCCAGTGACGCTTTGGCAGCGGCAAGTTCAAGGACTTCTGCCTGCAGCAAAATAGCATCGATCAGCCCATCGATATTCTGATTCTTTTTAGCGGAAACTTCGACAAACTGGGTATCACCACCCCAATCTTCCGGCACCACGCCTTGTGCAACCAGTTCTTGCCGGATGCGCTCAGGATTGGCTTCCGGCTTATCAACCTTGTTCACTGCTACCACAATCGGCACACCCGCCGCTCTGGCATGGTGAATGGCCTCAATGGTTTGTGGCATGACGCCATCATCTGCCGCGACCACCAACACCACCAGATCGGTAACCTTTGCACCGCGTGCACGCATGGCGGTAAAGGCTTCGTGGCCGGGGGTATCCAGGAATGTCACCATACCGTGCTCGGTTTCAACGTGGTATGCGCCAATGTGCTGGGTAATGCCACCCGCTTCACCGCTGGCCACACGGGCGCGACGAATCGCGTCAAGCAAGGACGTTTTACCATGGTCAACGTGTCCCATGACGGTAACAACCGGTGCCCGTGGTAAAAGCTCTTGTTCAATCTGCACATCGTCATCAAGAAAGGATTCTGGCGTATCCAGCGGTGCCGGCTTGGCCACGTGACCCATTTCTTCCACCACAATCATAGCGGTTTCTTGATCAAGCACTTGATTAATAGTGACCATGGATCCCATCTTCATGAGGATCTTGATCAGTTCAGCCGCCTTGACTGACATCTTGTGTGCCAGGTCAGCCACGGTTATGGTTTCCGGAATCATCAATTCCTGCACGACCGGCTCGGTCGGCATGTTAAAACTGCTCGCGCTATCCTGTGCAGACTTATGCTGCCGACCACCGCCCTTACGACCACGCCATGCTTCGCCTGTGCCTGCATCGCCACGCGACTTGATTCCCCGCTTGCGGGCTTGCAAATCATTCCAGGCGCTATCACGCGACTTGCCATCATGATCACCCCGTGGTTTTTTATCAGCCGGTTTGTCGGCAGGACGTGCCGGTGTCGCTACCTTGGCTGCTGCTTTAGGCGCAGTTTTGTTCGCCGCTTTGTGCAAGGTACCTTCTGCAGCAGCCGGTTTGTTCGTTGTTTCCGGTTTTTTGGTTTCTACCGGCTTGCTGGCCGCAGCCACCAAATCGCGCGCTTGCTGCGCTTGTTGTTCATGGGCTTGTTTACGACGCTGTTCACGCTCCTGCTTTTGCCGCAACTCTTCGGCTTGCCGCGCATGCAGGGCAGACTGCCGCCGAGCCTCTTCGGCACGACGCGCTACTTCTTGCTCATCCAGAATCGGACGGGGTACACGTCGAGCAGCGGGTGCCTGCTCGGCCACTGGTTCATTGTCAGGGGTATCGCTGGCAGTCGCTTTCAAAGACTCGTCTGCCGCCTGAACCACAGCATCCTGTTCAACCGCTTCCGGCTCGACAGGTACGTCTGGCGCCACATGCTCGATCACTGCTTCAACCGTGCTTTCCAGCACCGGCGGCTCTACCGGCATGGTTTCCACAACCGGTTCCGGCTCTGGTTCTTGCACCGCTTGCACTGCCATTTCTGCTGGTAACGATGCGTCATCCGGGTTCCCGGCGGCATTGTCCTGCGCCACAGGCAAGTCTTCATCCGTTTCAGGTGCGATCGTTTCCGCCACAGCATCGCCAACCGGCGCTTCTCGCTTTACCAGTACGCGTTTTTTGCGCACTTCGACTTGAATCGTGCGCGCCTTGCCGGTCGTGCTGTCGGCGCGCCGGATTTCACTGGTTTCACGACGAGTCAATGTGATTTTGCCCTTTTGTTCACGGGCACCATGCTTGCGGCTCAGATAATCGAGCAAACGGGTTTTATCCTGCTCGGTTATCACGTCATCAGCCGCGGTCTTGTCCAACCCGGCGGCACGCAACTGTTCCAGCAAAAGACCGGTTGAGAGTTTCAACTCCTGAGCAAACTGTTCTACATTCATGAGCAGGTTACCAACACCTTTTCAGCCTGATTCAGGCAAACCACGGCGCACGCGCCGCCATAATCAACGCGGAAGCACGCTCAGCTTCTACGCCCGTCATTTCGACCAATTCGTCCACACCTAACTCAGCCAGCGCTTCTGTATCAGAAACCCCATGTTCAGCCAGTTTGTGCAACAACCCTACATCCATTCCGTCCAACCCCGCCAAATCGATGACATCATGTTCGACTTTTTCTTCGTTCACAATCGCATCGGTTAGCAAGGCATCACGCGCCCGAGCGCGCAATTCATTCACCAATTCTTCATCAAAACCTTCAATCTCCAGCATTTCACCGATGGGCACATACGCCACTTCTTCAATGCTGCTAAAACCTTCTTGCGCAAGAATGTCTGCCACTTCTTCATCTACATCCAATTTTTCGACAAACAGCTTGCGCAACGTCAGTGCTTCATTTTCATGCCGGCGACGCGCTTCTTCAACCGTCATGATATTCAGTTCCCAGCCGGTCAACTCGGAGGCCAACCGCACATTTTGCCCGTTGCGTCCAATCGCCTGGGCCAACTGATCTTCTTCCAGCACCACGTCCATGCTGTGTTTTTCTTCATCCACCACAATGCTGTTGACTTCAGCCGGTGCCAACGCATTAATGACAAATTGTGCTGCGTCAGGCGACCATAATATGATATCCACCCGTTCGCCCGCCAACTCTCCGGTTACTGCCTGTACGCGCGAACCACGCATACCCACGCAAGTACCGATGGGATCCAGCCGAGGATCGTTCGATTTTACTGCAATTTTAGCGCGAATGCCGGCATCACGTGCGGCACCCTTGATCTCCAGCAAGCCTTCTTCTATTTCCGGCACTTCCAGCTCGAACAACCGGGCAATAAAATCGGGCGCTGTACGCGAAAGAATCAATTGCGGCCCTCGGTTGCCACGATCAACGCGTAACAGGTAAGCCCGTACACGATCACCCACTCGCAGATTTTCTTTCGGGATCATTTGTTCGCGTGGCAACAACGCTTCCACCCGCCCGGATTCCACAATTGCATTACCGCGTTCCATTCGTTTGATGGTGCCGGTAATCAACGATTCTTCGCGCTCGAGAAAATCGTTCAAAATCTGTTCTCGTTCGGCATCGCGAATTCGTTGCAGTATCACTTGCTTGGCTGCTTGCGCACCAATCCGCCCGAATTCGACCGCTTCCAATGGCTCGCGCACCACATCGCCGATTTGCAGGTCGGGATGAGAGGCCTGCGCATCCGTCCATGCGATTTGACTGTCTGGAAATTCATGGTCGTTATCGGCCACAATTTGCCAGCAACGCCAAGCATGGTAATCCCCTGTATCGCGATTGATTTCAACACGAATATCGGCATTATCTTGAAAACGCTTTTTGGTGGCAGACGCCAGCGCTTGTTCAAGTGCACCAAACACGATTTCGCGATTGACGTTTTTTTCTCGCGCCAACGCATCCACCAGCAGCAAAATCTCGCGACTCATCGCCGACTACCCTCCAAAACCCTTGTTATACTTCCGGCACCAGACGTGCCTGGTCAACATTATCCAACTCGAAAGCCACACGCTGACCCTCGATGTCCAACAAAACCGATGCCCCGTCCACACCCGCAATCACACCGGCAAACCTGCGCTGACCTGCTCGCGCGATCCGCAGCCTGAGATTCACCTTGTGACCGGCAAACCGTTCAAAATCCTGCAATTTCTTGACGGGACGATCCAGACCGGGAGAGGATACTTCCAATCGGTCATATTCAATATTTTCCACACCCAGCCAATGACCGAGGTGATTGCTGACCAATACGCAATCATCCAGCGTAATCCCTTCCGGCCGGTCAATAAACACCCGCATCAAGCCGCTTTTAACCGAAAACGACAAATCGACCAACTCGTACCCGAGACCGGCCAATGTGGTTTCCAACTTATTTTCCAGCGTCATTTGCGCCCCACAAACAAAAAATGGGCGCAATGCCCATATCTTATGTACTCTTCGGTGCAACCGAAGCCAAAACTACCCGTATGCTGGTGCCCGGAGCCGGACTCGAACCGGCACGCCGATTTCTCAGCCAGGGATTTTAAGTCCCATGTGTCTACCTATTTCACCACCCGGGCAACTGGAGGCGGGGGTCGGAATCGAACCGGCGTCCACGGCTTTGCAGGCCGCTGCATAACCACTCTGCCACCCCGCCAACTTCCTGGCGATACAACACCAACCAACCCGATCTTTTCATAAATTCGCGCGCCCTCACTTGCCCTTTGTTCCATATTGAAATTTTATTCAATTGGGCGTATCAATAACGACGCCACGCTTTCATAAAATTCCACTCTGTAACAAAATACTGC
>DDOT01000188.1:0-5798 GCA_002341815.1 Thiobacillus sp. UBA2487
CAGCGCTTTGTGCAGGATATTCCGTGGCTGCATGTGGATTTGTCGGCATGCCAATGCAAGGATGGTTTGGGGGGCGTGTCAACCGATGTGACCGGATTTGGTGTTGCCTGGGGAGTGGCCTGGCTAACCGGATTGATCGGATGAGAATCGCTTGTGATGCGGCTGGCTTTGCCGATAAAGAAATCCTGTTTGAGTGCACAGTCACCAACGGCAAAAACTGTGCGGTCTTCACGGGCGCGTTGAAATGCATCCGCTTGAATCCCGCCGGCCTCACCAATGATTAGTCCCATACATGATATGACCAAGTCATGACGGGGTGATTGACTTGTTGCGTGTAATATCGCTCGACAGGCAGAAACTGGCTATAATCAACGTCTTTTATGTCGGGTGCCATTCATGTCCGGAAATACGCTTGGAACTTTGTTTTGTGTGACATCATTTGGCGAATCGCATGGCCCGGCCATTGGTTGCGTCATTGATGGCTGTCCGCCCGGACTGCCACTCACGATTGACGATATCCAGCATGATCTGGATCGACGCAAACCGGGCACGTCACGGCATGTCACGCAACGCCGCGAGTCGGATCAGGTTGAAATCTTGTCCGGGGTGTTTGAAGGGGTTACCACGGGCACACCGATTGCGCTGTTGATTCGTAACGAAGATCAGCGCAGCAAGGATTATGGCAATATTGCGGATACATTCCGTCCCGGCCATGCCGATTATACGTATTGGCGCAAGTATGGCGTGCGTGATTATCGGGGTGGCGGTCGTTCATCGGCGCGTGAAACGGCAGTACGCGTCGCGGCGGGCGCGGTAGCGCGCAAGTGGTTGCACACACGGTATGGCGTGCTGATTCGTGGTTATATGGCTCAACTGGGTTCGGTGCACATTCCGTTCAGGTCATGGGATGATGTGCATGAAAATCCGTTTTTCGTGCCCGATAACCAAATGGTGCCCCAGCTTGAGCAGTTTATGGATGAATTGCGTCGTGCCGGAGATTCGGTGGGGGCCCGCATCAATGTGGTAGCCGAGCATGTTCCGGCCGGTTGGGGTGAGCCGGTATATGATCGATTGGATGCCGAGTTGGCATATGCTTTGATGGGGATCAATGCGGTCAAGGGCGTTGAGGTGGGCGCCGGCTTTGCCAGTATCGAACAGCGTGGTAGCGAGCATGGCGACGAGTTGACGCCACACGGTTTTCTCAGCAATCATGCCGGCGGCATTTTAGGCGGTATTTCGACCGGACAGTCGATAACGGCCAGCATTGCCATCAAGCCGACGTCCAGTATTCGTATTCCCCGTCGTTCGATGAATCGTCAAGGTGAACCTGTGCTGGTAGAAACCCATGGACGGCATGATCCTTGTGTCGGAATTCGGGCAACCCCGATTGCCGAGGCAATGGTTGCTCTGGTGTTGATGGATCATGCCCTGCGCCATCGCGCGCAATGTGCAGACGTAGACGTACCCCCGATTATGGGGTGGTGAAGCGTTGCATTAAATCGAGGCCAATGGTCAGTTGTTGTTGTAAAGGGCCTTGCAGATAGTCCATGGATAACAGCAAGACCATAAAACCAATGCCAATGGTAAGCGGAAATCCGATACCAAACAGGTTGAGTTGGGGCGCTGCGCGGGTGAGGATACCCAGTGCCAGGTTGGTAATCAGCAAGGCGGTGACCACGGGTAATGAGAGCTGAACCCCGGCTGAGAAAATATCTTTGCCCCATGTGGCGGCTTGCCAGAATACCCCTTGATGGGGCCATACACCAACCGGCAAGCGTTGAAAGCTCTCCGCCAAGACCGATAAAACAGCCAGATGTCCGTTGGTTTGTAAAAAAATCAGGGTGATCACAATCGCAAGAATCTGGTTGATGGCATTTGACTGACCTTGGGTTTGCGGGTCATAAAATGTAGCGAAGCCCAGCCCCATGGTCAGCCCCATCAGGCTGCCGGCCATGTCTACCGACATGAATACCAGATTCATGACAAAGCCCATGGCCATGCCGATAAGTATCTGCTGGGCTAAAATCAGTAAACCGGCCGCCGATGCCGGGTCTACGGACGGCATGGCCGGTAGTACGGGAGATAGCAGCAACGTAATGGCTAAGCCCAGACCTACCTTGGCCGGTACCGGAATAACAGATTGGGCAAAAACCGGTGCAGTACCGATCAACCCCAAAATGCGAGCGAGCGGCCACATTAGTCCGGCCAGCCAGGTGTAGAGTTGGGTGTCGGTAAAACTGATCACGCTGTGGTGTGCCGGTTATCCGGTCATGCCGGGGATGCTGACCAGAATTTCATGCAGGTAGTCGGTCATGATGCCTAACATCCATGGGCCGGCGATGATCAACACCAGAAATACGGCAATCAGTTTGGGAATGAAGGACAGGGTGGCTTCGTTGATTTGGGTCGCTGCCTGAAAAATACTGATGATCAAACCGACGATCAGCGCGGCCAGCAACAGCGGCGCTGATAACAACAGGGTGACCTCAATCGCATGTCGTCCCATGTACATGACGGATTCCGGCGTCATCGATGCGTCTCCTCAATAAAAACTTTGTGCAAGAGAACCCAGCAACAGTTGCCATCCATCAACCAGGACAAACAACATCAGTTTGAACGGCAGCGAGACAATCGAAGGCGATACCATCATCATCCCCATAGACATCAGCACGCTGGCGACAACCATGTCTATGATCAGAAATGGAATAAAAATTGCAAAGCCGATTTGAAAGGCCGTTTTCAACTCGCTGGTGGCAAATGCCGGAATGAGGATACGCATGGACACATCTTCCGGTCCTTGTAGCGCGGGCGTATTGGACATTTTGACATACAGTGCCAGATCGGCCTGACGGGTTTGGCGCAACATGAACGCCTTGAGCGGTTTGGAGCCTTTGTCTATGGCTTCTTGAAAACCGATTTGGCTATTCTGATAGGGTTGCCAGGCATCGGTATAGATTTTGTCAAATACCGGTCCCATGATGAACAAGGTTAAAAATAATGCCAATCCAATCAGTACTTGATTAGGTGGCGTGGTTTGGGTGCCTAATGCCTGTCGCAGTAGCGATAATACGATGATGATGCGGGTAAAGCTGGTCATCATCAATAAAATGGAGGGCAGAAAGGCCAGTGAGGTTAAAAACAGCAGTGTTTGCATGCTGAGAGACCACGTCTCTCCACCATGCGCCCCGGGGTTGCTGGTAAGCGCCGTGAGTACCGGGGTGGTGTCCAGACCAGCGGCTTGGGCACCGCTGGTCGTTAGCAGCAGGCTGGCGACTAGCCAGGCAGGCAAACGCCCATTATTGGCGGGCATCATGTTGCGCTTTCTTCCATTGCGTTAATCGGTCGAGTAAGTGCCGGGAAAAATCGGTTGCTTGGGTAGCTGTTTGGTTGATTTCCTGGCGGGGCAATGTGTGCAATGCGCTAACTTGATTCGGGGTTACCCCAACCACAACCCATTGTTCGCCAATTTCCAGTACCACGACCCGTTCACGGTTGCCCAGGTGTACGCCCCCGACGATGCGCAACACACCATTTGACTGGTGGGCGGGCATGACGCGTCGCGCCAGCCAGGCAATACTGAAAATGGCAATCAGGACGATGACCAGACTAAGGCTTACCTGTAACAAAGACAGGGTCGATGTGCCAGTCACATTGGCGCGCAGGTCACCCGCCCAGCCGGGTGGTGTGAATACGAGCAGTAAACAGGCAAGGCGTTTCATTTGTTCAGTTTGCGAATGCGGTCGGCCGGACTGATGATGTCAGTGACGCGGATGCCGAACTTGTCATTTACCACCACCACTTCGCCCTGGGCAATCAGATAGCCGTTGATCAGTATATCCATCGGTTCGCCTGCCATGCCAGCCAGCTCAACCACTGAACCTTGGGCGAGCTGTAACAGGTTTTTGATGGAGATTTTGGTGCGCCCCAGCTCTACCGTCAGTAAGACCGGAATGTCGAGAATGAACTCGATATCGTTGTGAATGCCGGTTGGGCTGGCTTTGGCAGAAAAATCCTGGAAAATATCGGCTTTCTGCGAGGTGTCTTGCGTGGATGCAGATTGTTCGGCTGCATCGTGTGCGGCCTGTTCAGCCATGGCTGCGCCCCAATCATCAAGATTGACGGAATCATCAGCTTCGCTCATTGGTTTCTCCCTGTGCAACGTCATTCAGCGACTGTGACAGCATTTTTTCGACGCGTAACGCGTATTGGCCATGCAACGTGCCATAGGTGCATTCCATGACGGGCACGTTGTCAACGGTGGCGGTAATAATGTCGGGTACGGTAAACGGAATAATATCGCCAATTTTCATATTCACCAGATCGGCCATGCTGATTCGGGAAATTCCCATGTTGGCGACGATTTCGACTTCGGCATTCTGGATTTGCTGGGTCATGAGTTTGGTCCAGCGCCGGTCGATTTCCATGGTTTCGCCTTGCAAGCTGCTGGTGAGCATATCGCGAATCGGCTCAATCATGGAATAGGGCATGCAGACGTGCAGATCACCACTGGTGGGGCCCAGTTCGAGGTTGAAGGTGGTATTGACAACCACCTCGTTCGGGGTGGCGATATTGGCAAACTGGGTGTTCATCTCGCTACGTACATATTCAAACTCGATGTTGAACACATACGACCATGATTTTGCATAGGTTTCCATGAAAATCTCGAGGATGCGCTGGATGATGCGCTGTTCGGTCTGGGTGAAATCACGGCCTTCTACCCGGGTGTGGAAGCGGCCATCACCACCAAACAGATTGTCAACGATCATGAACACCACAGTGGGGTCAAATACAATGAGTGCCGTGCCGCGCAGCGGTTTGACCAACACCAGATTTAAATTGGTTGGTACCACCAGATTGCGGATGAATTCACTGTACTTTTGTACCTTGACCGGACCGGTGCTGATTTCAACGGTTCGGCGCATAAAGCTGAACAACCCGATGCGAAACAATCGGGCGAACCGTTCATTGATAATTTCCAGCGTGGGCATGCGCCCGCGCACGATTCTTTCCTGAGTGGCCAGGTTGTACGGACGTACGCTCGAAGCGTCTTCAACGACGTCCTCTTGGTCCTGTTCGCCGGTAACCCCTTTTAGCAGGGCATCGACTTCATCCTGGGAAAGGAAATTTTCAGCCATGGTCTACTGGATAATAAATGACGTAAACGCAACACCCTTGATTTTCATGTGCGGCCCGTCTTCTTCATAGGGTTGACTTAATGTGTCGATTATTGATTTTTTGAGTGCTTCTTTGCCGTCAGTCGTCAGCAAAACAGATGCTTTTTGTGCGGAAAGCAACATTTGCATGCGATCACGAATTTGTGGCATGTGGGCTTTAAATGTGTCGGCCGCTTTGTCGTCACGAACCTGAACCGAGAGAGCGACTTGCAAATATTTATCAGCGCCACTCTCATCTGGTGTCAGGTTGACGGTAAATGGATCTAATGTGACAAAGACAGGGGGTTTGCCAGGGTCTTCATCGGAACTGCTGTCGCTGTCATCGGCTTTCTTTTTACTCACAGTGGCTTTAGCGGATGATTGGTGCATGAACAAATAGGCGGCAGCACCGCCCGCGCCTACCAGTAAAACAACCAGAACGGCAATGACGATGATCAGCAGCTTCGACTTTCCACCAGATGCCGGTGCTTCTGGGGCAGCGGCAGGGGTCGCCGGGGCTTTACTCATGTTGATCTCCTGTGGGTTAGGTAACTTCGCTATTGTAATCGTTATTAGCCCGATTTTTTCATAAATTAACGCGTGCCCTCACTGGTCTTTTGTTTCATATTGAAATTTTATTCAATT
>DDOT01000188.1:5845-6565 GCA_002341815.1 Thiobacillus sp. UBA2487
ATTCATGAAAAGATCGGGTTAGACGAATGTGTTGACCAACCCTTGTCCAGCGGTCAGTTTTTGTAGATTAGCCGGCGCACTGACCCCCGTTGAAACGGCGCTGATGGTCCGTCTGGCTTGACCAGATGGGTTTTGTTGGAATTGAAAGCTTTGTCCGGATTGGCTTTGGTTATCTGAACGCACGTTGGCTTGTCCAAGCTGGATACCGGCCCCCATCATCATGCTTTCCAGTTTCGGCAACGCAGCTTCTATGGCTTGTCTGACTTCGGGTTGCTGGGCAATAAAGGTGGCATTGGCTTGATTATTTGAGACGTTCAGCACGATTCTGAGCGGGCCGAGGTCAGGTGGGTTTAAAGACAAGGTGGCGGATTGCTCTGCACCGTTGGCCATCCACACCACCCGTTGGGTGAGGGCGTCATCCCACGCCGAACTACCCACATGCGGTGCCAGATGACCGATGGCATCGCCAGGAAAGGCGGTCAGCGGTTGAACCAATGGGTTGGTCAGGTTGGCTGCCATTTGGCTGCTTATCAACGCGTTATTCGTACTTGGGTCGGGTGAGGTGGCGCTAGCCAGTGCATTGCCGGCCTGGTTGAGGGCGCCGATAAAACTGGCTGCATTGGCAGCGCTGGCCGGTAATGCTGATAGGTTGCCGGTTGTGTTGGTGCTGATCGGTGTGGCGGGCAATGTGGTGTTGGTTGGCAGCCCGGGTTTTTGGTC
>DDOT01000188.1:6593-7993 GCA_002341815.1 Thiobacillus sp. UBA2487
GATCGCGCGTTGTTGGTAGTGCCGACACTCGGATTGGCAGTGCTGGCTACGGGTTGTCCATAGCCCATCATGGCCAGCATTTGCGCGGCGGCGTCAGTGTTGGGTGTGGAATCATTCTGCTGGGAGATGCTTTTTTTGCCATCGGTATTGGCTTGGGTCGTATTATTTAATGCGCTTGGGTCTTGCGGTGAAGGACTGGTTTTGCCTGAAGGGGATGAACTGGCAACAACAGCGGCATCGACGGTTTGACTGGCCGATTGCTTGAGATTCGTGGTCTGGTTGTTGGATTGGCCCGCGTTGGTTGGCTGGTTTGTTTGCGTGGTCTGGTTGTTGGTTTGGCCGGCATGGGTTGCTGCGTTGGGTGGTTGCGTTGCGCCGGTTGCCTGGGTACTGACCTGGCCGACATCAGGTGCTGGATTGTTGGGTTGGGAAGCGCTGGTTGTCTGATTGGCTGAAGGGGTGGCGCTGGCCGTTTCGATTGATGACGAATTCATGGCGCCAGTGGGTGCAACAGCGCTGTTTTGTTGCGCCATTTCGTTGTTCAGCACCTGATCAAATCCACCGGATGACGGGTTTGATGAAGATTGCACGGCGGGTGGTAGGGTGGCTGAAATGAAAGATACAGGACTGGGCATGATAGGTCTCCGTTGTGTGGCAATCAGTCGTGATGATTCAGTCGTTGGTTGATCATACGCGTTGCAAATTCGTCGTTTAACTTTTGCTCTTGTTTATAGGCATGTTGCGTCTGGCGTTCGTGTTCACGCTGTTTTAGTGTGTGATAAGACATCCGTTTGCGCTCGGCGGCTTGCCACGCATTGCGTTCAGTGGCGAGACGGGCTTCTGTTTGTTCGATCAGCAACTGTTGACCGTGGATGGCATCATCAAGTTTGAGCATGAATTCGCGAAAATTTTGGTGGTGCAGCATGCCTAATCCGTTGGCCATGCCTCGTTCGTACTGTTGCTCATAATCCCGCTGGTATTGCAGCAACAGCGCAAGTTTTTGCTGGTTTTCTTGATGGGCTCGCTGGGCAATTCCCATGCGTTTCGTTTGCTGTTCCACCGCTTTTTCAGCCAGTTCAAGCAGTGTGTGCAAAGGCGTGGTATCGGCCATGACAAAATTCCCGTAATTCAGCTAAACAACCATTCATGGCATTATTTTAGCTGCTGTGATTAAATTCAATCAGGAGAATAGAGCGGTAAGTTGCCCCAAGCTCGTTTGAATGTCGGCTTGCTCGTCGATGGATTGCTGTAGAAACTGATTGATCCGGTTCTGTTTTTGGAGCGATTCATCTACCAGCGGGTCGCTGCCGGGTGCGTAGGCGCCAACATTGATCAGGTCACGGTTACGTGACCATGCCGACAAGAGTTGTTTCAGCCGTCGGGCTTGTTGTTGTTGGGCT
>DDOT01000173.1:0-225 GCA_002341815.1 Thiobacillus sp. UBA2487
CTGTACTCGGCCATGCGCGACGCGCTACTAACCCCGGCAAATGTACTGTTCGAGATGGGCGAGCGTGCCTATCAACGGGTGCTATCCCGCCATGACATCAATCTCGAAGCACAAAAACTAGCCCGTCACTTTCAAGAGCACCTACGATGATTGAGCAAATGCTGAACCTGATCGCCATACTGTTAACATTGCCAGTAATATTGCTGGCTCTGGAAATTATGGCTG
>DDOT01000173.1:253-4241 GCA_002341815.1 Thiobacillus sp. UBA2487
CACCTCATATTGACCCAACAAAACACCTGGTGGTGCTGGTGCCTGCGCACAACGAAGCGTTAATTTTGCGCCATAATTTAATGGCGTTGAAATGCGCCATGCCGGTCAACGGCAAGCTCTTGGTGGTGGCGGACAATTGTACAGATAATACGGCCGAAATAGCACGCCAGTGCGGTGCCGATGTATTGGAGCGCTTCAATGACCAATTGCGGGGTAAAGGCTATGCGCTTGATGCAGGGATTAAGTATTTGGCCCCCACCCATCCTGACATTGTCGTAATCATTGACGCAGATTGTCGAATAAATTCTGAAACCTTGCCTCGTCTTATAACCGCTTGCTTACGCGCAAACCGACCTGTGCAAGCCCGCACACTGATGCATGCGCCTGCGAATGCGACACCCAGACTGAAATTAGCTGAATTCGCCTGGAAACTTAAAAATGAAATTCGACCAGTTGGCATGTTACAGCTTGGCTGGCCATGCCAGCTTACCGGCACCGGAATGGCTTTTCCATGGCCCATCATTGCCAATAGGCCGTTGGCAAGTAAAGAACTTGCTGAAGACATGGAATTGGGCATCAATTTGGCGCAAGCCGGTTATGCTCCGCTGTTTGAGCCGACTGCTTGCGTTGATAGTGACTTTCCCTCCGTCGCTGCGGCACAGAATACCCAACGCACGCGTTGGGAGCACGGGCATTTAGGTATGATTTTTACCCGTGTACCTGGCCTGTTGTTGAGCGGGGTGCGTACCGGCGATTTGGGGGTTATTGCCATGGCGTTTGATCTGTCCATACCACCACTTGCGCTGTTGGCCACTGTGTTAGGGATTGATTTGCTGGTCAATGAACTGGCTTGGTGGCTTGGTATTCACTCAGTCAGTGTCGTTATTAGTCTTGCAACAGGGCTGCTATTTCTGTTGTCGATCATGCTGGCTTGGGCTGGTTGGGCGCGCAACGTGATACCGTTCACTACCTTGCTGTTTATTCCTTGGTATATTTTACGCAAAATTCCGCACTACCTGCGTTTTATCACCAAACGTGAGAAGAACTGGGTGCGTACTGACCGGGGTAACCAGTCGTGAGCAAGCTGTTTTCACGTTCCGTTCACTGCTTGGCCGGTTTGCCGATTGACGCAATTTCATTGGAGGAAGCGGCTCGATCGTTGCTTGACAGTATTCAGTTACAGCAACGCTGCGTGCTCACTACGCCAAATCTTAATTTTTTGATTACCAGTCTGCATGACCCGTTGTTTCGCATCTCGGTATTGTCCAGTGATTTGGTGATTGCCGACGGTATGCCATTGATATGGCTGGCACGCTTGCTCAATATCCCTATCCGGCAACGGGTGGCTGGTTCAGATCTGTTTGACTATTTGCGTGACCACCCGCTCGCCAACAAAATCCGCGTATATTTGTTTGGCGGCCCGGAAGGTGCCGCACAACAAGCGGCGCAACACATCAACCAGTCCTCGGTCGGCATGCAGTGTTGCGGATACCAAGCGCCGGGATTTGTACCCGTTGCCGAAATGAGTTCGGTTAAGCGCTTGCAAGCCATCAATCAAGCCCGACCGGATTTTCTGGTGTTGGCATTGGGGGCGCGCAAGGGTCAAGAGTGGATCATGCACAATGCTAACGCACTGCAGGTGCCTGTCATTAGCCATTTGGGTGCGGTAGTCAATTTTACTGCCGGCACGGTCAGTCGCGCACCAATCTGGATGCAACGTAGCGGATTGGAATGGTTGTGGCGAGTTTATGAAGAGCCTGTGCTATGGAAACGTTACTGGCATGATGGTTGGCGATTAATGCAGCTAATGGTACGCCTGCTGCCGCTAGCGGTATTGCGCCGCCTGCACCGTCCTGCTAAAACGTGCGATGAGCCGATGATCCTGGATAAAGCGCTGGCTGTTTTGCGCTTACAAGGCAATGTTTACAACCCGGTGTCAGACAAGTGTCGCGTGATTTTGGCAGAAGCCATGCGACTGGAACGCGATATCGTGTTGGATTGCAGCAACTGTGATTTTATGGATAGCGAATGCCTCGGCCTGTTGTTACTGTTCGATCAGTTATTAAAAAAGAATGGGCATACGCTCACATTAATCCAGTGTTCTCGTTCATTATATCGACTGCTACGATTAAATCTGTGTGATTTCAATGCCAGCTTACGTTAAAAAAATAATTGCTGTGCAGTTAACCCGATCTTTTCATCAAGTAGTGCGCGCCAGCACTTGTCCTATGTTCTATATGGGATTTTTATTGAATTGGGTGTATGAATCACAACGTCACGCATTCATAACATGTCACTCCGTAATAAAATTCCGCGTGATCGTCATGCGAATTCATGAAATGATCGGACTAACGATAGCAGGCGTTATTCACCGTTTTAACGCTGACATGAAGAATAACGTGTTTATGTTCGCGCTACCTGGCCAATGTCAGTGGAACAAAGCAAACCTGTTAAGTGATTGTATTAGTGGTAGTCCGCGCCTCAAAAATCTGTTGATGTGCGCCCCGCACTAATGCGCTTATTATACGAATTCACCGACGACCATGACCATCAAAAAACGTGTTTTACAATCCGCCGCATGGACACTTCTCGGTTTTTCCGGTGCGCAGGTCTTGCGACTGGCCGCCAATCTGATCATGACCCGCATGCTGGATCCTTCGATGTTCGGCGTCATGGCGATTGTAACCACCATCATGGTCGGCGTGTCATTGTTTACTGATTTAGGGTTCCGTGAAAATATCATACAAAGTAAACGTGGTGACGAACCCGATTTTTTAAATACGGTTTGGACGCTACAGGTTTTGCGTGGCTTATTGCTGTGGGGTTTGTCGATTTTGGCCGGTATTGCAATCTGGCTGGCGCAAAATCTTGCGTTTGTGCAATCTCATTCTGCTTATGCGGATCCCCGATTACCTTGGGTCATTCCCTTTACCAGCATAAGTCTTGTTTTCATGGCGTTTGAACCTACATGGACGACCACGTCCATCCGTAAGTTAGAACAAGCCAAACTGACAATGATTGAACTGGGCAGTCAGTTGGGTGGGCTTTTATTGGGTCTCGGCTGGATAGTGGTTGATAAATCCATTTGGGCGCTCGCGTTTATTAGTGTGGGCGCTTCAGTGGTTCGCATCGTCATGGTTTATCGTCTAATGGATGGGCCAAGAAATCACTGGCATCTCGAGCCACAAGCCATCCACGAAGTCCTGCATTTCGGTAAATGGCTTTTTTTAACGTCGATTACCGGATTCTTGTTTATGAATGGCGATCGTCTGTTACTTGGCGGGCTGGTTTCGGCTCATGAATTAGGGATTTACACGGTAGCCTATTTTATGATGAATGCCTTGGGTGAGGTGGCGCGCAAACTTTACAGCAATGTCGCGTTTCCGGCCATTAGTGAAACCATACGACACGCACCCGATACGACCTATCGGGTGTATTATAAATTCCGCTCTATTTTTGATAGCGTTCTCCTGCTGGCAACCGGCATGCTGTATGAATCATCATCGCTACTCATCAACTTTTTGTATGACTCGCGTTATGTTGCAGCCGGACATATGTTGAAAATATTGTCTCTATCGGTGATCGGCTTGCGTTATAGCATTGTTGATCAGTGTTTGATTGCCTTTGGCAAGCCAAAACTGTTGCTATACCTGATTATATTACGCACGATCACGCTGCTGACCTGCATTCCATGGGCATACCATGTGTATGGTATGGATGGCGTTCTTTGGGCTATTGTTGTCAGCAATATTGTTAGCGTACCTTTGGCGTTGTTGTACATGCGCCAGTTTGGACTCTTTAGTTTGCGATATGAAATGCTCACACTGGCCCCATTGCCGATTGGTATGGCAATCGGCTGGGGTATCAATCATTTATTTTAATTGTCGATCATGTGCGAACCCTTATAACATCATGAAATTGTTTTCCATGAACACGTTAGATGGCTTGGGTGAGTTTAAATGCGGCAAACAAGCAGCATGCTCCCTGT
>DDOT01000151.1:0-2580 GCA_002341815.1 Thiobacillus sp. UBA2487
CGGCCAGCCTGTTTTCGGCGCAATTGGAGCAACAACATGCATAAGCTGCTTGCGATTCATCATGTGTCATTGCTGATCAGTGACGTGACGCGTGCGCGAGCATTTTATGAAGGCATTCTCGGGTTAACGCCCGATGCCAGTCGGCCTGTCATGGCATTCGATGGTGTTTGGTACACATTGGGCGCAACGCAGATTCATTTGTTGTGTTTGCCAGATCCCTGCAACGGCATGCGATTGCCAGAACATGGCGGGCGCGACCGGCATCTGGCCTTGCAGGTGGATAATGTTGCGGGGTTGGCCGAACGCTTGCAACAACACGGCATCACGTTTACGTTAAGCCGTTCGGGACGCAAGGCTCTGTTTTGTCGTGATCCCGACCGTAACACACTCGAATTTCTGCAGGTACAAGTTGTTTAGTGGGTATGATTCTTGAATATAACCTTTGGAATCGGTTACAATCCTGTCATTACGGTATCGGTTGTGCGCATTGGCTCGTTGTTAACAGCAGATTCGCTAAAATACCTTGCTAAAACAACATGGAGAGGCAACATGAGTCTAAAAGGGTTATCCATCAAATTGATCGGTCTAACAGTGTCCACCCTGTTTGCCGGTTCCGTAATGGCGGCTGCACCCGTTTCTGATGCTGACCAAATCAAACAGGGCGAATACCTGGCGCATTTGGGCGATTGCGTGGCTTGCCATACCGCACCCGATGGCAAGCCGCTGGCCGGCGGTCTGGATATGAAAACACCGTTTGGCATTATCCATTCCACCAATATCACGCCGGATGTGGCCACCGGTATCGGCGCTTATTCGTTTGAAGAATTTGACCGGGTGATGCGGCGTGGGGTTGCGCGAGACGGGCACAATTTGTACCCTGCGATGCCTTATCCGTCCTTCGCGAAAATTGCACCAAACGATATGAAGGCGTTGTACGCCTATTTGATGCATGGTGTTGCGCCGGTTGTACAGCCCAACATTCCCAATGACATGAAATTCCCGTTTAACTTACGGATCGGTTTGGCAGGCTGGAATATGGTGTTTCTGGATGATAAACCCTATCATTATGACGCATCGCACTCGCCGCAATGGAATCGCGGCGCCTACATCGTTGAAGGTTTAGGGCATTGTGGATCATGTCATACGCCGCGCGGTTTGGGTTTTGAAGAAAAAGCCATGAGCGCCGGTGGTGACAGTGGCAAGTATTTTCTGGCCGGTGCTGATGTCGAAAACTGGCGCGCCGTCAACTTGCGTAATATCTGGACCGGACCTGAAATCGCCCGGTTTTTACAGACCGGTGAAAACACGCACGGCACTGCTTATGGCAACATGGCCGAGGTGGTCCACTTCAGTTCACAACACTTTACGCCGGGTGATTTGGCGGCCATTGGTGAATATGTGCATTCATTGTCGCCCAATACTGATGAAACCATGGGTCGTCATGCCATTAGCGTGGATGCCGTGCAAACCCAGAAAGACCTGTATGCCACCCGTGGCGGCTTGGGCTATTTGCAGTTTTGCGCCACATGCCACCAGGATGATGGCAAGGGCGCCAGCAAGTTCTTCCCGCCATTGGCCGGCAATACCTCAATTCAGGCCAAAGACCCTTCTTCACTGATTCACGTGGTTCTCACCGGTTCTGCCACCCCATTGACCAGTGCTGCGCCACACCGGTTTGGCATGCCGGCATATGCTGTTTTGTCGGATCAAGAGTTGTCGGAAATCATGACATTTGTGCGTTCGCATTGGGGGAATCAAGCTGAGCCGGTCACAGCCGGCCAAGTGCATCAACTGCGTGCAGCCATGGCGATCAAACCGGTTAAACCAGCCATGTTCAATCCGCCTCGTTATGCCGATTTGCTGAATAACCCCAATGCACCGGAATTGATCTACGGGTTGCAACTGCTGCGTAACAGCAAGCAATTGATGCCGAACAATGTGGGTGACGGCCTGAATTGCGATAGTTGTCACATCAACGGCGGCACCATGGCGTTGGGTGCTCCATATGTGGGCGTGGCTGCGCAGTTTCCTCGATACAATCCGCGCGCCGGACATGAAATCGATTTTAAGGATCGCATCAACGGATGTATGGTTCGTTCGATGGCGGGCAAGGCGTTGGATAAAAACAGCAAGGAAATGAACGCCATGTTTGATTACATGACCTGGCTTAGCGCCGGTTACCATGCCAATCAAAAAATTCCGGGTCGCGGCGTTGGAAAAATCAGTCATAAAATTGTCGCCAATCCCGAACATGGCAAACAGGTTTATGCATCATCCTGTGCGATCTGTCATGGCGCCAATGGCGAAGGCATTAAACGCGCTGATGGTAGCTACCTGTTCCCACCATTGTGGGGCAACGATTCATACAACATCGGTGCAGGTATTGCCAAAACCTACACTGCAGCAGGCTTTGCCAAAAATGTCATGCCGTTGGCCAATACCTTTAACTTCCCGATCGGACAAACCGGTCTGTCCGATCAGGACGCGGTTGACGTAGGTGCCTACTTCAGTCACATGCCGCGTCAGGATTTTGCACCCAAGGTCAACGATTGGCCAAACGGTGGCAAACCTGATGATGCA
>DDOT01000151.1:2631-5060 GCA_002341815.1 Thiobacillus sp. UBA2487
GAACTTTGGCCAAAATAGCATCTTTACGGGCTTGCGGTATTACTGACATAGTGCGGCTTCTGCCCCAAGGTTGATTAGAATCCCTAAACAGGGTTCTTCTCAACTATCCTGACATAGGGGGGATTTCTCAGATTCATCTCATGAGCGCAGGAGGATGGTTGGTTGGGTCGGTAAGCATTACCCCTGCAGAATGCTTTGATAGGCCTGGATACGTGGCGTGCTGATTTGACCGGTGGCCACTGCATTTTGAATTGCGCAGCCGGGCTCTTGCAGGTGTCGGCAGTTATTGAACCGGCATTGGCCAATGTACGGGCGAAATTCAGGAAACAGATGATCAAGTTCACCGGCCTGAATGTGGCAGAGGCCAAACACCTGCATGCCAGGCGAGTCAATCAGGCGCGTTTGCGGGTTAATGAAGTACAGGCGTGCGCCAGTGGTGGTGTGGCGGCCCGAATCGAGTGCAGTGGAAATGGCACCGGTGCTGCTGGTCGCGTTGGGCACCAGTGCGTTGACCAGGCTGGATTTGCCCATGCCGGATTGTCCCACCAGTACGCTGGTTTTGCCTTCCAGCCACGGTTGAAGCGGGTGGATGTCGTGCAATGCCGACAGGCGCAGCACCGGATAGCCGAGTTGCGGATAAATCGACAGGCGCTGCATCCAATCATCGGCGGCGTTGGTCAAGTCGGATTTGTTGAGGCATATAATCGCCGGAATACCGGCGTCTTCGGCGGCTACCAGACAGCGGTTAAGCAGTAGTTCGTAAGGGGTGGGTTCGGGGGCCAATACCACTACAATTTGATCAACATTGGCGGCAATCAGTTTGCTGCGATGCGCGACCGACCGATAGAGCAGGTTGCGACGCGCCAGCGTTTTTTCAATGACTGCCTGTTGTGGGCTGGTGGGTTGAATCAGCACCTCATCGCCACAGGCATAGCCTTTTTGTTTGCCGCGACTGACGCATTGCCAGATTTGGCCATCTGCCTCAACCAGATATTGAAAACCATGGCTGGCGGTAATGAGCCCGTGCAGGTGGGTTTTCACGCGCACAATCCCTTGAGTTGGTACAGCAAATCAAGGGCCGCCCGCGGGGTCAGCAGATCGGGCGTGGTTGCATTGAGCAGGGTTAGGGCAGGATGCTCAGCGACCTCTGCCGATGTAGCGAATAAATCGGGCTGTGCGCCGGAAATCGGGGCAAGACGTTCGAGCTCTCCCAGTTTGCGCTGGGCGGCACGGATGATGCGTTTGGGTACGCCGGCCAAAGCGGCGACTTGCAAGCCGTAGCTTTGGTTGGCAGGGCCGGCTTTGATGCGGTGCAAAAACACAATGCGGTCGCGGTATTCCACTGCTTCGACATGCACGTTGCGGATGGTTGGCCATTGTTCCGGCAATTGCGTGAGCTCGATGTAGTGAGTGGCGAACAGGGTTAAGGCATGCACATTGCGCGCCAAATCATCTGCTACCGCCCATGCCAGCGATAAACCGTCGAAGGTAGAGGTGCCACGACCTATTTCATCCAGCAACACCAAGCTGGCGGCGGTGGCATTTTGCATGATCCATGCGGTTTCGGTCATTTCGACCATGAAAGTCGATCGCCCGCCAGCCAAGTCATCCGAACTGCCGATGCGGGTGAAAATTTGATCGATAGGGCCGATGCGGGCCTGGCTGGCCGGCACATGGCTGCCGCAACAGGCTAGTAGCACGATGAGCGCCGTTTGCCGCATATAGGTGGATTTACCCCCCATATTCGGCCCGGTAATCAACAACATGCTGTTTTCGGTGTTGAGTTGGAGATCGTTGGGAATAAATTCTGCGACACGGGCTTCCACCACCGGATGGCGACCGGCTTGAATATCGATACCCGTATCGTCTTGGTAGGTAACCGGGCAAAATCCCAAGGTTTCAGCGCGTTCGGCCAAGCACGTCAACACATCCAGATTAGCCAAGGCATCGGCCAGACTTTGTAATTCGGCAATACTGGTTTGCAGTTCGCACAACAGTTGCTCGTACAGGTATTTTTCACGCGCCAACGCACGGTCTGCAGCGGATAATGCCTTGTCTTCAAATGCTTTTAATTCTGGTGTGATGTAACGTTCTGTATTTTTTAGCGTTTGTCGCCGAATATAGTCGACGGGTGCGTGTTCGGCCTGCGCGCGCGTGAGTTCAATATAGTAGCCATGCACCCGGTTATATTCAACGCGCAAACCCGGCAAACCGGTGCGTTCGCGTTCGCGCGTTTCGAGCGCCAGTAAAAATTCGCCACTGTTATGTTGAATGGCGCGCAACTCATCGAGCTCGGCATCAAAGCCATGCGCGATCACGCCGCCATCGCGTACCGCATTGGCCGGTTCGGCTAGAATGGCGCGCATCAGCAATTGAATAACGGGGGCAGGGGGTGTTGTTTTGGCGGCAAGGTCCATCAAAAGCGGTGA
>DDOT01000125.1:0-1999 GCA_002341815.1 Thiobacillus sp. UBA2487
GATGGTTTCCAGATCGCGCATTTCACCGATGAGAATGATGTCGGGGTCTTCACGCAAGGCCGAGCGCAAGGCATTTGAGAATGAGTGGGTATGCGGGCCGACTTCACGTTGGTTGATCACGCATTTTTTACTTTGGTGAACAAATTCGATCGGATCTTCTACTGTCAGGATGTGCCCGTACTCATTGTCATTGATGAAATCAATCATGGCCGCCAGCGTGGTGGATTTGCCTGATCCCGTGGGGCCGGTTACCAACACAATGCCACGCGGTTGCTGAGAAATTTCTTTGAAAATTCGAGGGGCACCTAAATCTTCGAGCGTTAATACCTTGCTGGGAATGGTACGAAAAACAGCACCTGCGCCGCGATTTTGATTGAATGCATTTACACGAAAACGCGCCAAGGTTGGTACTTCAAATGAAAAGTCAACCTCCAGTTGGTCTTCATAAACCTTGCGTTGACCGTCATTCATGATGTCATATACCATTTCATGCACGGTCTGATGGCTGAGATCGGGCAGGTTAATGCGGCGAATGTCACCGTTAACCCGTATCATGGGAGGCAACCCGGCGGACAGGTGCAAGTCAGAGGCTTTGTTTTTGACAGCAAAGGCGAGCAGGTCGGAAATTTCCATAATGAATGCGCAAGGCAGGCCATAAATTGATGGTGCTATTATGAACCCAGAAAATTCAACTTTGCAAGATATACGCCAACGAATTATGTTGGCAGCGCATGCAGCCGGACGAGCGCCAGATAGTATTGCATTAATTGCTGTAGGAAAAACATTTTCTGCGGTCGACATTCGTGCACTGGCCAAACAAGGCCAGCGCGATTTTGCCGAAAATTATGTGCAAGAAGCGGTGAATAAACAGGCTGAGCTGGTTGACCTTGATCTGGTCTGGCATTTTATCGGGCCTGTGCAGCGTAACAAAACCCACATCATTGCCACCCGATTTGCTTGGGTGCATAGCGTTGATCGTCTGTTGATCGCTGAACGTCTGTCGATAGCACGCGCCGCTATGTCGGTTCCGCTGAATGTGTGTATTCAGGTAAATATTAGCCGTGAGGCAAGTAAAAGCGGCGTGCTTCCCGAAGATCTGCCCGCGTTGGCTCGGGCAGTGGCGGTTTTGCCGCACTTACGGTTGCGTGGATTGATGGCGATTCCACGGCCCGAACAAGACCCGACAGTGCAACGGAAAGCGTTTGCTGCGTTGCGTGATTGTTTGCTGCAGTTAAATCATGACGGTTTGGCGCTGGATGTACTGTCAATGGGCATGTCATCTGATTTTGAAGCGGCGATTGCCGAAGGGGCAACCATGGTGCGTTTGGGCAGCGCCTTGTTTGGTACACGATATTATTCAATGGAGAAAAAATGAGAATTGCATTCATTGGTGGCGGCAATATGGCGCAAGCCCTGATAGGTGGCTTGATCAAGCAGGGTGTACAGTCCGGCAGGTTGCTGGTGGTGGAACACAATCCGCAAACGCGCGATTTGTTGTTGAACAAATGGGCGGATATTGAGGTGCGTGCAGTGTTGGATGAACAAACGACCCACGCGGATGTGCTGCTATTGGCCGTTAAGCCGCAACAGTTGCGTGAGGTGGCGCAATCCCTTGGACCATGGTTAAACGGACAGTTGGTGCTGTCGATAGCTGCTGGTGTACGCACGGATGTGCTGTCAGACTGGTTGGGTGGTTACCGTCGTGTTGTGCGGGCCATGCCGAATACGCCAGCCATGATAGGACAAGGGGTGACCGGTTTGTATGCCTGCCCGGAGGTTAGTGTTGCCCAACGTGAAATGTCCCGTCATATTTTGCAAGCGGTTGGGATGGGCTTTTGGCTGGATAACGAAACCGATTTGGATGCAGTAACTGCGGTGTCGGGCAGTGGTCCGGCGTATGTGTTTTATTTTATGGAAGCGATGGAACAGGCGGCGATTGACTTGGGTTTGCCGGCAGAATTGTCGCGCCAATTGGTCTTGCAGACATTTAGTGGATCGG
>DDOT01000125.1:2080-2276 GCA_002341815.1 Thiobacillus sp. UBA2487
ATTGCATGCAGCGGCCTTGCGTTCACGAGAATTGGGGGACAAGTTGCGATAATTCGATTGGCATGATAATAAAAATTTAATAATTATCAATTAATTGCAATCGTTTTTGTGTTTGTATAGTCCGTTTTTACTAATGGCATTGATTGTCACTGATAGATGAGAAAGGTATATTAACCCAATCTTTTCATAAATTAAC
>DDOT01000125.1:2482-2718 GCA_002341815.1 Thiobacillus sp. UBA2487
TGATGGACATGGTGATAAAAAATGAATGCCAATGTTGGTAGGGCGGGACGATAACATGCATGAGATAGATCAGAACATGCCACAAAAATTGGGTCAGGGCGTTGCCCGTTACCAACAGCGTCGCGATCAGCTGTTGACGGCACTTGACGAATATCGCCGTTGGTTGGAGCGCAGTGGCGATGATGATGCGCAACGTGCACTAAGGCTGTATGACATGTCTGAGAGCTTGCGTCGTG
>DDOT01000174.1:0-146 GCA_002341815.1 Thiobacillus sp. UBA2487
AAAACCCCGGTCATCATGCTGTCCAGTAAAGATGGTCTGTTTGACAAGGCGCGTGGTCGCATGGTGGGATCGGATGAATACCTCACCAAGCCCTTTACCAAAGACAGTATTATCAGTACGGTCAGACATTATGCTCAACGGAAGCC
>DDOT01000174.1:251-5532 GCA_002341815.1 Thiobacillus sp. UBA2487
CCGAAGATGGCCAACAAGCCATTGAACAAGCCCGTTTGATTCACCCGGACCTGATCCTGATGGATGTGGTGATGCCCGGTCTCAACGGCTTTCAGGCAACGCGTGCCATTTCGCGCGATGATGCACTAAAAGACATCCCGGTTATTCTTTGCACCACCAAAGATCAGGAGACCGACAAAATATGGGGGTTGCGGCAAGGAGCGATTGAATATATCGTCAAACCGGTAGACGGCCCGGCGTTGCTGGAAAAAATCCGCGCACTTTAAGCGAAGATAACCATGTCAAATCGTATCAGCCTGCAAAACTTCCAATTGGAAATCACGCGGCGCATCAATGAGTCTTCTGTCGCCGACACGCAAAATAACCGACTGGCCGTGCGGGTGGGACAACATGACTGGCTGATTTCACTATCGGATATCAGCGAAGTAATCACCCTGCCGCCAGTCACTAACGTCCCGCTCACCAAAAACTGGTTTTCCGGCATTACCAACATTCGTGGACGATTATTTACAGTAGTGGATATGCTGGCCTTCACAGACACCACCCAGACCACCCCCAATAAAGCGGATAACCGCCTGTTGTTGATACACCAACGCTTTGGCGTACATGCCGCACTACTGGTTAATCAGGTGCTTGGTTTGCGAAACACCAGCAATCTGACCCGCATCCATTCAGGCAATCCGCCATATCCCTGGCTAACATCTGACTGGACCGATGAAAAAGAACAGGTCTGGACCGAGCTGGACATAAACATGCTGGTCAGCAATGCCGCATTTTTATCTGCCGGCATGGCGTAAAAAAACATAACTGGAGAGCCCCATGGCGTTAAAATTACCCGGATTTGGCAAAAAGTCAACGGAACACAACACCACCCTGATCATGGGCGGATTAAAACCCTCTGACAAGATTGCACCACTGCCGATCATTGGCCACCTGCCTGTCGAAAGACAGTACTTGCTGACCATGTTCTCAGCACTGACCTTTCTGGTTATCACCGGTTTGCTGATTATTTTGGGAGGGGTGCAAACAGCCAACAAAACCGGGTACATCACGCGTGCCAGCGAAATGCAAATGCTGACCCAGCAAATTAGCAAATCCGCCATGCTGCTAAGTAATGATGACCAGACTGCCCGTCATGAACTTGACAACAGTCGCGCACAATTCAGTAGCGATCTGGACACGCTCACCAACGGTGGTCTTGGCCTGCCCGCTTCACCACAGCAAATCCAGCCAACGCTTAATCGCTTGCAAGAAAACTGGCGCCCACTTCAATCAACCCTGATCAGCCTGGAAAACAGCCACAAACTCGAAAAGACCTTGCCGGATTCACTTACTGCACTGCAAAATCAAATCAGCACGCTGCAATCTCAATTGGGTGAAACACAAGCCACCGCACCGGATACCCCATCCACTCGTCTGAGCAATGAACTATCCACATTGAACAACGCCTTGATCGCTTGGCACCAAGTGCTGAACAACCCATCGGCAACCCCTGCCAAGCAGCTCAATCAACTGCTGCAACAAACCGATCAAAGCCTGTTTACCATTCACCAACTAGGCGAATTGCTTAACAAATCGGGCAACCCACATGACGCTGTGGTCGCAGGGCAAAATCTGGAAAAAAGCATTCTTCCGATTAAAATGCAATTGCATCAGTTTGCTCAAGCACGTGCGGGCAGCATGTCGGTGCGTGGCAGTTGCGATAATTTGTTGACCCAAACCCGTGAACTGTCCACCCGCTATCAACAAATGGGAACCATCAGCAATGTCGCCGCATTCATCACGGGTTTACTGGGTATTGGCAGCCTTGTTTTATTTGGTTTCGTCAACAACAACGAGTCGCGACGCCGGGTACAAACCAGCGAAGCAGAAAACAAACGCAACCAGGAAGCCATTTTACGCTTGCTCAACGAACTGGGTGATTTGGCAGATGGCGATTTGACCGCCAACGCAACGGTCACCGAAGATATCACCGGCGCAATTGCCGACTCTATCAACTTCACCATTGACGAATTACGTACACTGGTCGATGGGATTACAAAAGCCACCGAGCAAGTTACCCAAACCACCATACAAGCCCAGTCCGTCTCGGAAGACCTGCTCAACGCGGCAAGTCGCCAATCAACCGCAATTGAAGAAACTTCCGCTGAAGTGTTCAATATCTCACAATCCATTAACGCCGTATCGGCCAGTGCGACCCAATCAGCACAGGTTGCCACCCAATCGCTGGAAGCTGCTGAAAAAGGCACCCATGCCGTGGAAAATTCGATTGCCGGCATGAACAGCATTCGTGAAAACATTCAAGAGACCTCAAAACGCATCAAACGACTGGGTGAATCTTCCCAGGAAATTGGCGAAATCGTAGAACTGATTTCTGACATTACCGAGCAAACCAACGTACTGGCACTCAATGCGGCCATTCAGGCCGCCGCCGCTGGTGAGGCCGGACGTGGCTTCTCGGTGGTTGCCGAAGAAGTGCAACGTCTGGCAGAACGCTCAGCACAAGCCACCAAACAAATCTCTGCCATTGTCAAAACCATTCAGTCCGACACCTTGGATGCCATATCCGCCATGGAAATCTCAACCCAAGGTGTGGTAGAGGGCGCAAGATTGTCAGATGGCGCTGGTCAAGCGCTGCATGAAATCGAAGCGGTGACGCATAATCTGGCGGAATTGATCAGCAGCATTTCACTTGCCACCGACAGCCAAACCATGGCAGCCAGCAAAGTGGCCGAGTCGATGCAGTATATTCAGAAAATTACCGAACAAACCATGACCGGCACCAAGCAAACTGCCGATTCTATTGGTGAATTAACCGGACTTGCCACCAATCTGAGAAAATCCATTTCGGGCTTCAAGCTGAATTAACAGACCGTTGAAAACGTGATGAGCACATTTGATTGTCAACAGACTGCCAAATGGGCACGTCACGACAACTGGCAAGGAAATCCCACATGAATCCGACACCCGAATTCGATATTGCGCCTTTAAGCTGGATTCGCGCCGAAACCGGCCACGCACTTCAATCAGCCGCGAACAGCCTTCGTCCCGGTAAAGACGTAGCCGCAGACGTTAACCCGCTGCGCGAGGCACGCACCTGGATCCATCAGGTAACGGGTGCATTGGAAATGGCCGGACTGCGTGGTGTTGCATTGGTCAACCAGGAAACGGAAAACCTGCTGCAATATCTCGAATCAAACGAAGCCCCCGCTGAGGCAGGTACCCAACTGGTGCTATCCGCCATCGACACCATCGAACTGTATCTGGACGATCTGCTGCGCGGAAAACCCAACCAGGAATTACAATTATTTCCGTTATATCGTCAACTTCGAGAAACACGGGGTATTACACGCAGCGCAGAATCGGACTTGTTTTTTCCAGATCTGGACAGCAACGCCAACTCGACGGTATCACTCAACAAAAATTTCACCCCGGAAGAACAAGTATCGCTTTACCGTCAGTCTCGCAGCCAATTTGAGCGAGGATTGCTGGCATTTTTGCGACAGAAGGATGCCGTGGCCGGATTGACTGCCATGCGCGAAGCGGTTCAAAGCGTTGAAACAGCCATGAGCAGTAGTGCCGCACGTCATTTCTGGTGGGGATGTGGCGCCTTCATCGATAGCCTGATCACACATTCGATTGAACCGAATTTTGAAGTCAAGCAATTATGTGGCCGCATCGATCAGCAACTAAAACGCCATATTGAAGGATCCAACAAAGTAGCAGAGAAGCTGTTGCGCGACCTGCTGTATTTTGTCGCCAACAGCCGTAACGGCAGCGAACGAATTGCCCAAGTCAAACAATCGTTTGGGCTGAATCACATCATCCCATCGACCAACACGCAGATTTACACCAACGCGGGTATGCGCCCGATCATTGACAATGCCTTACGGGTTGTCAACCTTGCCAAAAATGACTGGGCACAGCTAGCCGCCAGCGACAACACCGAAAGTCTGATGCGCTTTCAAATGCATGCCGATGAGCTGCACGCCGTTGCCGACAAGTTTGGCTTGCCCGGCCTGCAACCCTTGATCAGCGAAATCCATCATATTGCCATTGATTATCGAGCAATTGCAGCAGAGCGCCTGCCATTCGTTCATATGGATGTTGCAACAGCCTTGCTATTGTTACAGGTCGCCATCGAACATCACCACGAGCCCGATCAACAAATGGACGCGCAAGCGGCCTTGCTCAGTCAGCGTTTGCAACTGGGTGCTTGGACAAACGAAACACTGTCCGCACAACCGCCCGACTTGTCTGTACTGGAGCAACTCTCGCGTGCAGAACAGGATCACAGCACGCTGGAACAAGTCGTGGTGGAAATCCGCCACAATCTGAATGCGCTGGAAGAAGCGCTTGATAACTTTTTTCGCGATGACCTGCGCGACCCTGTTGCGCTGCATTCACTTGAACAACCACTACATGAATTGCGCGGCGCATTTGGCATGCTGCAATGGAACGAAGCAGAAGACATCCTGGCCTACGCCATCCGGATCATCCAACAACTACAAGAAAATACGAATCCACCTGAAGAACACTTGTTTGTCGATATTGCCGATGCGATCAGCTCGCTAGGGTTATATGCCGACGCCATGCGCTTTCAGCAGACCAATGCAGAGGCCATTCTGCAGGCAGTGCTCATCCGGCTTGGTCTACGCCCTGCCCCCACGGAGCAAACACCGGTTGATTTCCCGCATGTTGATGATGAAACAGCCGAACTGCAAAACCAAAGTAACCACCAAAGTAACCGTTGGCAGGCAAATTGCGCGCCAAACGAGGATGCATCGCTGTCCGACAGTCAGCAACCGTTGTCGCAAGACGCAGCACCCGTTAACGATCCCGCACTTCATCAGCACGCCACAGAAGCGCTCAACCTGATAACAGAAGACCCGCAGGCGATACTTGGCAGTACGGAACTGACATCACCCGATCCGGAGATAGCCATCCCGGTCATTGAAGAAGACGATCTGCTCGACATTTTCACCGAAGAAGCCGCTGAAGTAATCGACACAACCCGCGATTGCCTGAATCGCTTACAGCAGAATCCTCATGACGTTGCCAGTTTGACAGAGTTCCGTCGTGGCTTCCATACGCTAAAAGGCAGTGGCCGTATGGTCGGCTTGACTGAACTCGGCGAGACCGCTTGGGCAGTAGAACAACTGTTAAATCTGTGGCTACAGGAAAACCGGCCAATCATACCCGAATTGCTGGATTTGCTGGAACTGGTTCAACAGCATTTCAAAGACTGGGTTGAAGCATTAATTGGCGGGCATGCCTATAA
>DDOT01000101.1 GCA_002341815.1 Thiobacillus sp. UBA2487
CCAAGCAACCAACTCGCATCACATTTGGCCAGATCGTTCTCAAGCCAGCACGTTATGTTTCACGTGAAACGTGTTTTTCAACACCTTTAGTATTTGCATACTGCATGCTGTCTAACAAGTCATTGGCAGAATGTTTAAGGAAGCACGGATTAACTCACTCACGTTCGCAACGGTGGTTTGGCGGAAATGATCACAACTCCTTTAACCCGATCTATTCCAGAATTAACTCGCACCATCACTTGCGATTCATAATAAATTTAAGGGAATTTCACGTATGAATAGCGATGCCACATACTCACAAAACGCCGCTATGTGACAAAATCCTGCGTGTTCATCACACGAAATCATGAATGAATCGGGTTGACAGATGCGCATTACTTTCCAATACAAAAGTGGGAGAAAATTTCACCAAGCAAATCATCCGCACCAAATTCACCTGTAATGGTATTTAATGCCTGTTGTCCAACACGCAGATGCTCAGCCAACAGCTCTAACACACCTGCGCTCTGTTCGGCCAGTTCCAACGATTGGCCAGCATCGCGCAGCGCTTGTAAATGCCGCTCGCGCGCCATAAACAAACTAGAGTCATGTCCTTGCCATCCACCTAAGCCCAACAAAGAGTCTTGCAATTGCTCAATACCAAAACCGGTTTTTGCTGAGACATATAGTTCATCATTCGATGCTGGTGGTATCTCATCAAGTAAATCGCATTTATTGTGTACCAACAAGCGAGGTAGCCCTGCAGGCAATTGATCGATAATTCCCTGTTCCGAATCCGTTAGCCCATGAACGGCATCAACCAACAACAAACATAAATTAGCCTGCTTGATTGATTGCCAGGATTTTTCGATACCTTTTCTTTCGACAGGATCACTGGTATCGCGAAGGCCGGCTGTGTCAATTATTTGAACAGGAACACCTCGCAAAACCAGCATTTCTCTTAATGCATCCCGCGTGGTCCCAGCTTGTTCAGAGACAATGGCAACATCGTCACCAGCCAACATATTCAATAAACTTGATTTGCCAACATTAGGTTGGCCCACGAGCACCACCCGCAGACCATCGCGAAGCAATTTTCCTTGCTGAGAAACCAAGAGAATATCCTGAATTCTTGATCGCAACATTTGGACACGGTTGATAATATCAAAGGATACAATAAAATCAACTTCTTCATCCGGAAAATCCAGGATTGCTTCAAGTTGTGTTCTCAATAAAACAAGCTGATCAACAAGGTCACTGATCTGCCTGGAAAAATTCCCTTGCAAGGTTTGTACTGCGGAACGCGCGGCTGATTCACTTCCCGCAGCAATAAGATCAGCCACGCTTTCAGCCTGAGCCAAATCCATCTTGTCATTGAGATAAGCGCGCAAGGTAAATTCACCGGCTTGCGCGGCGCGCGCCCCTAGTTGATGACTGCGTCGCAACAAGGCCGCAAGAATAACAGGATTACCATGGGCATGTAACTCAAGAACATCTTGACCGGTGTAGGAATGTGGTGCCGGAAAATAAATGGCCAAACCTTCGTCAATCACCTGATCGTTATCGTCATGAAAAGGCAGCAAAACTGCATGACGAGGCGGCAACATTCTGCCAAACCAAGCATATACAAGCGATTTCAGGTTATCTCCAGACACGCGAATAACGCCAACACCTCCCTTTCCGGGCGGCGTTACGATCGCAGCGATGATATCTGCATCAGCTTGTCTTGCTGACATCCTTGCTTGCCTCAACACTACGCGTAATAATCCATTGCTGCGTAATCGATGTAATATTATTGACTACCCAATACAAAACCAGTCCGCTAGGAAAAAACAAGAAAAACACGCTGAATGCAACCGGCATGATCATCATGATTTTAGCCTGCATTGGATCTGGCGGAGCTGGATTTAGTCGCGTTTGCAATATCATGGTTAAGCCCATGATAATGGGTAGCACATAATATGGATCTGGTGCAGACAGGTCGTGTATCCACCCGATAAAAGGCGCTTGTCGCATTTCAACACTACCTAGCAGCGTCCAATAAAGCGCAATAAAAACGGGAATTTGAATAACCGTTGGCAAGCATCCACCCAATGGATTTACTTTTTCTGTTTTATAAAGCTCCATCATTGCCAAGTGCAATTTTTCGCGGTCATCACCATGCAGCTCTTTCAGACGCTGCAACTTGGGCGATAACCCCCGCATTTGCGCCATGGATCGATAACTTTTTGCCGACAGTGGAAAGAAAAGCAGCTTAATACTTAACGTGAGCAGAACAATAGACCAACCCCAATTGCCTACAATGGCATGAATATGTTGCAGCACCCAGAAAATCGGCACCGCTATAGGGGTAAGCCATCCATAATCAACAACATAATCGAGTCCCGGCGCTAAGGTCGTAAGTACCGATTGGGTTTGTGGCCCAACATAGAGCGGCGTTGAAAATGTCAATACGCTATTCGATGCGAGCTGTCCCTGAGGAAGTATCACGCCTGCGCTATAAAGGCCATCGCCTAATGCCTTTGCATAAAACTCACGTTGAACACCGCCAGGTGGTAACCATACCGAGACAAAATGGTGCTGCACCATAGCAAGCCATCCATTATTCGCCTGATGAGGATATTCTTGCTCATGCTTATCGAGTTTATGGAAATCGAGTTTTATAAATTTGCTCTGAGCCGTGTAAATTGCCGGACCGGTAAACGTATGCACCATGCGTGACGCCGTATCGGGTTGTTTGCCATCGCGGATAAATTGGTAATATGCATCAACCGGTTCAGAAGATGATCCATGATTTGTTACCTGCCATTGCACATCGATTACATAACTGTTGCGATGGAACACATAGGTTTTTATGACCGAAATTTTACCATCGGCACTAACCCAGGTAAGTGGCACTGATAATGTCTCTTGCCCGGCTGGAAGGACGTATTTAGTCGCTGCAAGATTGAACAATGTTTTATGGTTAGGCAAATCTGTGCCGATAAGCCCGGATTGAGCCACAAACAAATGATCTGGCTGCTGCTCTAAAATATGAAATTTTTCTTTATTGTTCAGCGGATCAGCATATTTGAGCATATCCAATTGACGAATATCACCGCCATCGGCATCGATAACGGCATGTATATCGTCTGTGTCAACAACCGCTTGCTGACCCACTGCAAAGGTGGTTGCCACGGGTGCTGGTATGACGGCGGATGTGTTCGATGACTGTATAGCGTTCGCGCCTGAGGTAGATTGCTGTTGGGTAATAACCTCGGGGTGATTATATTTTTCCCATGCTTGCCACAATTGCATGGAAGAAAACGAAAAAATAACAAATAGAATTAGACGTTGGAAGTCCATGGTGCTCGATCAGTAAGTTGATGTCTACGGTACAGGGTCGTAGCCTCCGGGATTCCGCGGATGACACCGCGCAATTCGTTTCAGCGCCAAATAGGTTCCCTGCAACACGCCATGTTTTTGCAAAGCTTCGATAGCATACTGAGAACAGGTGGGCGTAAATCGGCAACGTGGACCCAGTATAGGGCTCACAGTATACTGGTAAACGCGAACCATTAGAATCATTAATCGATACATGAACGCGGCTTCACTAACAGATTTTCCAACTCATGTCGCATAGCCGCCGCTTCTGGTGAAGAAATCGGTTTTATGATCCGTACGACATAATCCAGAGGGGGGAGCGTTGAACGTTGCGTTCGAAACGTTTCTCGTACCAAACGTTTTGCGAAATTTCTATCGACTGATCGATGCAAATCTCGCTTGGCAACAATGATACCTAATCGTGCAGAGCAATATTCTGTTTTAAGAACATATACTTGAACGAAATGACCTTTACGATAACAGCGACGTAACAAAACGGCAGAAAATTGCGTCGGTTGCAATAACCGAGCTTGACGAGGAAACGAAGAATTCCCCGTCATGCCAGACGTTTGATCAACGCGATTCACCGACAGACAAGCGCACGCGTCCTTTTGCTCGACGCGCATTGATGACTGCACGGCCACCTTTCGTACGCATGCGAACTAAAAAGCCGTGCGTCCGTTTACGACGAACAACGGATGGTTGGTAAGTACGTTTCATTTGAGTTATCTCTCATAAAAACCGCGAATTATAGCATAATTGAAAAAAAAGAGCAGTTTTCACTGGCCCATCTGTTTTCAGTGGCCCATCGGCTTCCATTACCAGATCACCACGATACCCGTTACATAACGGCGCGTTTAACATCGCCATTGAAGATGCGGGTCTGCGCTGCTGCCCTGTTGGCTAGCCCGATCTTCAAACACCCTTAGAAACAAGAAGATTGACGAAAATAAGTGCGACTAACAGCCTGTTGATAAATGA
>DDOT01000076.1 GCA_002341815.1 Thiobacillus sp. UBA2487
TTGGGCGTATGAATCACGATGCCACGCTTTCATAAAATGCCACTCTGTAACAAAATCCTGCGTGATCATCACGCGAATTCATGAAAAGATCGGGATAAGTGTAAATTAGAACGGAATATCATCATCCGGCAAATCGCCATACTCTGCCGCCGGTTTGGCTGCTGGCTGCTGGCTGCGCTGCGGTGCGGCGGCACTCGGGTTATTGCGGGCAGGTGGTGTGCTCCAGCCATCGTCGTCCATCGGCGCAGAGCCACCACTACCGCGACTACCCAACATCTGCATTTTGTCAGCGACAATTTCAGTGGTGTATTGATCGTTACCGTCTTTATTTTGCCATTTGCGTGTACGCAATCCGCCCTCAAAATACACTTGGGAGCCTTTGCGTAAATACTGCGCAGCGATTTCTGCCAGCTTGCCAAATATCACCACGCGGTGCCATTCGGTTCGTTCCTGTTTTTCGCCGTTTTTATCTTTCCAGGTATCGGTGGTCGCCAAGGCGATATTCACCACCTGCTCGCCACTGGGCATGTGCCGCGACTCAGGGTCGCGCCCCAGATTACCTATCAGTATCACCTTGTTGACGGACGCCATTTATTGTTTCCCTTCCAGCAATGAATTAACCGCAGCCTCATCCCAACTGAGCTGCGATACCTTAAGAATGGCAATTTGTTCTTCAGCCACAACGCTGACCTCAAATACGCCGTCGATTTTGCGCAGACCGGCCAGCAAGGTTTGCGCCTGTTGCACCGTCATCTTACCCAAATGATACATTTTCGTCTTCACCGCAGGTGGCGTTTGCATGCCAATGGCTGCCAGCAACCAGATCACCACGATCCCTGCCGCGAATTCATACACCGCCGAATACCCAAGGTGTTGCGACAACAGGCCACCCATTGCGCCGCCAAAAAACAATCCGAGCGATTGCGAGGTGTTATACACACCCATGGCCGTCCCCTTGGCATCTGGCGGGGCTATTTTAGAGATCAAGGAAGGCAACGTGGCTTCAAGAATGTTAAACGCAATAAAATACGCCGTGAGCGCAGCCACAATCCCCCAAAAGTGCTGCATGCTTGCAGCCATTCCCAATTGCGCGATCAACAACAGTGCGATACCACCCACAAACACTTGCTTGAGCTTGCCCTTTTTCTCACCATAAATAATGGCTGGCACCATCACAATAAACGCCACCAGCACCACCGGCAAGTACACCTCCCAATGATGATCGACATCCAGATGGCCCGCTTTTTCCAACGCAAACGGAATCACCACGAACATCGACATTTGCGCGGCATGCAATGCAAAAATACCAAAATCCAGACGCAACAATTGCGGGTTGCGCAACACATCGCCCAGGCGTGACATTTTGGCTTCAGCATCGCTGTGAAATCCACTCGCAGGCGGGTCGGGAATATACCATTTAACCACAGCCATGGCCATCAACGTCAACACACCGGTCAGGGCAAAAATGCCGGACATACCAATAAACTGGTACAACGCCGGCCCGATGACCAGTGACGCTGCAAAAGTCAGACCGATAGTGCCACCGATCATGGCCATGGCATGGGTACGATGCTCTTCGCGGGTTGAATCGGCCAGCAATGCTGTTACAGCAGCAGAAATTGCCCCCGAACCCTGAATAATGCGCCCCAGAATGATCATCTGGATATCGGTTGCGGTGGCGGCCACAAAACTACCGGCGGCAAACAGCAACAAGCCAAAATAAATAACCGGCTTGCGACCAAACCGGTCGGATGCGATACCATACGGCAATTGCAGCAGGGCTTGGGTCAACCCGTACGCACCTAACGCCAACCCCACCATGGTTTTATCGTTTCCGCCCGGCAAATGCGTGGCGTACAGGGCAAACACCGGAAGAATCAGGAACATACCCAGCATGCGCAACCCAAAAATGCTGGCCAGACCGCTGCTGGCCCGTTTTTCCAGCGGCGTCATTTGATCTGAATTTGCAGTTGTATTCTTCATAAGCTTGGGAACATCACCAAAAGTAGGTATATTAGCAGGTTGGCACGCCTCGGAGTACAGATCATTGGACAGCATACGCATACGTGGTGCCCGAACCCACAACCTGAAAGACATCAGCCTTGATCTGCCGCGACATCAGTTGGTGGTTATTACCGGCCTGTCCGGCTCGGGCAAATCATCGCTGGCGTTCGATACGCTCTACGCCGAAGGCCAGCGCCGTTACGTTGAGTCTCTGTCGGCCTATGCCCGTCAATTTTTACAATTGATGGAAAAACCGGATGTTGATCTGATTGAGGGCTTGTCACCTGCCATATCCATTGAACAAAAAACCGCCAGCCATAACCCGCGTTCAACGGTCGGTACGGTCACTGAAATTCACGATTACCTGCGCCTGTTGTACGCCCGGGTGGGCACCCCCGAGTGCCCGGATCACCATCAACCGCTGACGGCGCAAACCGTATCGCAAATGGTTGATCACATTATGGCCTTGCCGGCTGACACGCGCCTGATGATACTGGCACCGGTGATCAGCGCTCGCAAAGGCAGCTATGCCGATCTGCTGGAAGAATTACGTGCCCAAGGCTTTGTGCGGGTTCGTATTGATGGTCACGTGCTTGAGATGGATAGCTTGCCCACGCTCGACAAGCAAAAAAAACATAGCATCGATGTCGTCATCGATCGCTTGAAGGTCAAACCCGACATGCAGCAACGCTTGGCCGAATCCTTTGAAACGGCGCTACGCCACGCTGATGGTCGCGCAGTAGCCGTCGATCTGGATAGTGGCACTGAACACGTGTTTTCCGCACGCTTTGCCTGTCCTGTGTGCGACTACTCACTTGCAGAACTTGAACCACGGTTATTCTCATTCAACAATCCGGCAGGGGCCTGCCCAAAATGCGACGGGATTGGTCATATTGCATTTTTTGACCCACGCCGCGTGGTGGCTTTTCCGCATTTATCGCTGGGGGCCGGTGCCATTAAAGGCTGGGACAAACGCAACCCGTTTTACTATCACTTATTGCAAAGTCTGGCGCGCCATTATGACTTTGACCTGGACCTGCCGTGGGAAAAGTTGTCCGACACAGTTCAGCAGATTATTTTGAACGGCAGTGGTCGAGAAACCATCGCCTTTCAATATCCCGACGAGCAACGTGCCCGCTCACACAGCTTTGAAGGCGTGCTAAAAACCCTTGATCGACGTTATCGCGAGACCGATTCCGCCACCGTGCGTGAAGAACTGGCACGCTACCTGAACCACCAACCCTGTCCGACATGTGACGGTGCCCGTTTAAGAATAGAAGCGCGCCATGTCAAGGTTGGCGATCAGGCATTGCACCAAATCTCAGCCATGCCGCTGGCAGAATCACTTGATTTTTTCAGTTCGCTTAACTTGCAAGGCAGTAAAGCAGCCATTGCAGAACGCATCATCAAAGAAATTACATCACGGTTGCGTTTCCTCACGGACGTAGGCTTGGAGTACCTGTCATTAAACCGTTCTGCCGAAACCTTGTCAGGTGGCGAAGCGCAGCGTATTCGCTTGGCCTCGCAAATCGGCTCAGGCTTGACCGGGGTCATGTACGTACTGGATGAACCGTCTATCGGATTGCATCAACACGACAATAATCGCTTGCTGGCTACACTTCGTCACCTGCGCGACCTCGGCAATTCGGTAATTGTGGTTGAACACGACGAGGATGCCATCCGTACCGCTGACTTTGTGGTCGACATGGGGCCGGGCGCTGGCGTGCACGGCGGTCTCGTGGTAGCTGCTGGACAAATCAATGACATTATCCAAAGTGAGCACTCGCTTACTGGCGCTTATTTGTCGGGCAGATTACGCATCGCCCCACCCGAACAACGCCGGCAACCCGATCCGGCACGTTGGTTAACCTTGACGGGCGCGCGCGGTAACAATTTAAAAAACGTGACCTTGAAACTGCCGGCCGGCCTGTTTACCTGCGTGACCGGGGTGTCAGGTTCCGGCAAATCAACCCTGATCAACGACACGTTATATGCCGCGATGGCGCGGCATTTGAACGGATCATCCCTCGAACCGCAGCCGTTTGACGGCATATCGGGTGAAGAACTGTTCGATAAAATCATCAACATCGACCAAAGCCCGATTGGCCGTACCCCACGTTCGAATCCAGCCACTTACACCGGATTGTTTACCCCCATCCGCGAACTGTTTGCCGGCGTACCGGCGGCTCGCGAACGGGGTTATGGGCCCGGTCGCTTTTCTTTCAATGTCAAGGGTGGGCGCTGTGAGGCATGTCAAGGCGATGGGGTGGTGAAAGTGGAAATGCATTTTCTGCCCGATGTGTATGTGGTATGCGATGTTTGCAAAGGCAAGCGCTATAACCGGGAAACCCTGGAAATTCAGTACAAAGGCAAGACCATCACCGATATTCTCGACATGACCGTTGAAGATGCACGTGCCTTTTTCGACTCTATTCCGGCCGTGGCACGCAAGCTTGCCACCTTGATGGATGTCGGTCTGGGATACATCCGCTTGGGGCAAGCCGCAACCACCTTGTCAGGTGGCGAGGCGCAGCGCGTTAAATTATCATTGGAACTATCGCGTCGCGACACAGGACGCACTTTATATATTCTGGATGAGCCGACTACCGGCCTGCATTTTCACGACATTGCCATGTTGTTGTCGGTATTGCATCGACTGGCCGATCAAGGCAATACCATCGTGGTGATCGAACACAATCTGGATGTCATCAAGACGGCTGACTGGTTGGTGGACATCGGCCCCAAAGGTGGTGCAAACGGTGGGGAGATTATTGCCGCCGGATGTCCCGAGGATGTTGCTCGCCACCCCGACAGCCTGACCGCTATTTATCTGCGTCCGTTACTGAACGCTGCTACTTGACCAACTGCTTATTTCAATGCCCATACATTACACACTCGCCGACGTTCGCAACGCATTCCCCGCCATTTTTTACGAACGGGGACTTGCCATCAGCCAACAAAACCGTATTCAGCAACTGCACTACGCCGATGACAACCATACCTTGTTGGCAAAGGTGCAAGGCAGCCGAACCTTACCTTACCATCAGCGCGTCCAGCTTGGGCTACGCAATGGCAAGTTGCTGATAGAAGGCTCTTGCGACTGCCCGATCGGCCGCAACTGCAAACATGTCATCGCCGTATTGCTACACGCCTTGCAAGCCCCGCCCACCCCAAATCTGGGCGGCGCGNNTCGCGAGTACCGCACGCAACGAGGTAACGCCAGCGGTATCGCGCGAACAAAGTGTTCAACAATGGCTGACCAGCATTGAGCAACTGGTTACCCAACCTGAAACCGAACCAGATGGCATGGAAACCAGCCGTCTGCTCTATGTGCTGTCACCAGCAGCCCGCAGTCACGGACTGGATGTGCGACTGATGCGCGCCCGGGTAAAAAAAGACCAGACCTTGGGCAAAGCCATGCGCTACAGCCAATTTACCGAAATTGCGCTGGGGCGCGGCGGTGCACTGGCCACGGCAGACGATCGCTTGTTGTGCGCCCGCATCTTTTTTAGCCATCCGCACAATCCTGACTGGCCACGGATTGCCGGTCCGGGCAGTGGACAACTGTTACATGACCTGATTCAAACCGGTCGCGTGTGGTGGATAGAAGCCGAAGGATCACCACTGCGCACCAATGAACCGCTGCGGGGCGAATTAATCTGGCAGGCAGATGCACAGGATAACCAGCAACTCACCGTTACATTACCGCCCGGTTGGCGAATTCTGACCACCGAACCACCGTGGATCATTCACCCGATGAGCGCTGAATGCCGTCAACTGGATGTCGGACTGCCCGATGCGCTGGCGACCATTTTATTACAATCACCGGCCATACCGGCCGAGCGCATTCCTGACATTACGCAACAACTGGCAGAAAAACTGCCGGGCATCCGCTTGCCGGAACCCGAATCCCTGCAATCGGTACAGTTATCCGACACCCTGCCACAACCCTTGCTCACACTGCTGGAACTTCCGGTTAATTTGTCAGCCCAGTGGAAACGGCGTGACGACACCTCGCAACACAACGTCCCCGCTGCATTGATTGAGTTTCGCTATCATCAATTGCAAACCACTGCCGGCACACCCGGCGACAGCATCAGTCAGCGTATCGATGGCCAACGCATGATAGCCTGTCGCAATCTGCAAGAAGAACAACGCTTGATCCAGCAATTACTGACTGAAACCAGCCTGTTGGCCTTGAATGAACTGTTCCCGTCCCTCGCCGACGACCCTGTGCAGGCCCACGCCCTGGGTTTGCCGCATGCGGGAGATTGGTTGGCACTGATGCTGGATGATATCCCGCGCTTACGCAATCTCGGTTGGCAGATCACCATCCGCGATGACTTCCCTTACAAAGTAGCGGAACACAGCGGTGACTTCAGTATCGACATCGATGAGCGTTCCGGTACCGACTGGTTCGGACTGGACCTCGGCATCGATATCGACGGCGAACGTATCAGCCTGTTGCCAATTTTGCTGCAAACCTTGCAACAATATACACCTGAACAAATCCGCGACCTTACCCGCCCGGACCAGGATCCCCAGCGCAAACTGGTGTGCGTATTGCCGGACCGACGCATGATCGGCCTGCCCATGGCTCGCTTGCAGGGCATTTTGTCGGTACTGGTCGAATTGTTCGACAGCAACACCCGACTCACGGACGATGGCCGCATGGAAATGCATGCCTTGCACGCCGCCCGATTGGCAGAACTGGAAGCCCATGCCGGTGCGCGCTGGCTTGGAGGTGAGCGCTTGCTACAGCTCGGTCGAAAGCTGCGCGATTTTCGGGGTATTACCCCTGTCGCCCCGCCGTCTGGCCTCAACGCCACCCTGCGCGGTTATCAGCAAGACGGATTGAACTGGCTGCAGTTCTTGCGGGAGTACCACTTGGCCGGGGTACTGGCGGATGATATGGGCCTGGGCAAAACCTTGCAGGCGTTGGCCCATATTCTGCTGGAAAAACAAAGTGGTCGAGGCAACCTTCCCTGCTTGGTGGTTGCGCCCACCAGCCTGATGTTCAACTGGAAAGCCGAAGCGGAACGCTTTACCCCTGATCTGCGCGTGCTGGTGCTGCATGGCAATGACCGAAGACAACATTTTGACCAGATCGGCGATTACGATCTGGTGCTGACCACCTACCCGCTATTACCGCGCGATCGCGAATTTTTAACCGCACAGCGCTTCCATCTGCTGATTCTGGATGAGGCGCACGCCATCAAAAATCCGAAGGCATTGGCAACACAAATCGTGCATCAAATTCACGCCCACCACCGTCTCGCCCTGACCGGCACGCCTTTGGAAAATCACTTGGGAGAATTATGGTCGCTGTTTCACTTTTTGCTGCCCGGACTGCTGGGCGGCGCGGACAGCTTCAAGCAACAATTCCGCACGCCCATCGAAAAACATGACGACAAAGCCCGCAGTCAAGTGCTGGCACAACGCGTCAAACCGTTCTTGCTGCGTCGCACCAAAGCCCAAGTGGCCACCGAACTGCCTCCCCGCACCGATATTGTGCGCAGTTGTGAACTGCTTGGGCCGCAGCGTGATTTATACGAATCCGTGCGCAGCGTGATGCATGACAAAATTCGCCGTGAGATCGATGCCAAAGGCTTTCGCAAGAGCCAGATTGTCATTCTGGATGCCCTGCTCAAACTCCGGCAAGTCTGTTGCGACCCGCGTTTGCTTAAGCTCAACACCGCGCACAAGGTTCAACAGTCCGCAAAACTGGACATGCTGGTCAGCCTGCTACCGGAAATGATCGAGGAAGGACGCCGCATTTTACTGTTTTCCCAATTTACCAGCATGCTGGACCTGATTGAACCGGAACTGCACCTGCTGAAAATTCCGTTCGTACGCCTGACGGGGGAAACCCACGACCGCGCACTGCCTGTGCACCGTTTCCAGAATGGCGAGGTACCCCTGTTTTTAATCAGCCTCAAGGCCGGTGGGGTTGGGCTCAACCTGACCGCAGCCGACACCGTGATTCATTACGATCCGTGGTGGAATCCTGCCGTTGAAGAACAAGCCACCGGTCGCGCCCATCGCATCGGCCAGATCAATCCGGTATTCGCCTGGAAACTGATTACCCTCGGCACCGTTGAGGAAAAAATTCTCGGCATGCAAGAAAGAAAACGCAATCTGAGTCAAGGCGTATTGGGTGATGCCAGCACCGGGGTTGGCTCGTTTACCCCGGACGAACTGATCAGCCTGTTTGAACCGGATTAACCCGATATCTTTTCATGAATTCGCGTGATGATCACACAGGATTTTGTTA
>DDOT01000094.1:0-1429 GCA_002341815.1 Thiobacillus sp. UBA2487
ACCGGCCATTAGCAAACAAACGACGCTATTGTAGTGGAGCTTTTTTACATCAATCACATGATAATCATAAAGTTACGCAATTAACTGTCGAACTTGGGTGGCCAGACATATAACATCTTTGTACCGCCACTCCTGATCCAACATCTTCCACACCCTTTTTCCCGATTTCATTACCAGAAATCCGGCAAATTCCAGCAATTCCGGATTGGTTTCCGATCCGGCACGCAACCATGCGAATGCTTAAATTTGGCAAAATATACGACATCATACGCTGCGATACCGATTTTTTACATCCAGAATCGGTTTTTCAAAATACCGATAGCTAAGCCATGCAAGCAATACGGTCAGCGCCACAAACGACAACATACGAACACCAAACTTGAGATACGGGTTCCACGCCTGTATCCCGACGAGCAACTTGTACCAGACGAACTGATGCACTGCCATATGATAAATGTAACCACCGTACGAAATCCTGCCAAGCCCAGATAAGTAGCTGTACCTGAAAAAATTCGCAAGCGCAGGCGATTCAGCGTACCAAAAATTTGCGATCAGCAATGATGTCGCCAATGAAAAGAAAGGAATCCATAGCGGCATCATCATCGAAGTGGTAGCGTGTTCAGCCACAACAAAATAACTGATGACACCAAACAAAATAGCAACAATCAGTAATAAATATCTCGTGGAGGTTACAGAATAAACAATGTTTCCAAACACGCTTGCCCCAGCTCGATAATACGCTGTGATCGCTACCGCGCAGCCAATGATCATGCTTATGCCGCGAGTATAAATCATCAGATGAGGAGGATGACCGTCATAACAAGACAAGTTGCATAGCGCGAGTCCAAAAACCACCGTCCAGACCATTGCAACAATATGTCGCCTACCCAGCATCCAGTACAAAGTCAATGGCCAAATCAGATAAAACTGCTCTTCTACAGAAAGTGACCACAAGTGCCCGGTAAATGCCTGGTGGGCCCAAATTCCACCTAATGGTATAAAATTGAAAGTGTAGGTCCACAATCCAACGAGATACTGAGCTGGCGAAAAACCGCCTACAGTATGCAATTCATGCGCAGGCGACGAAAGCACGGCGATTGTAATGAGTAAAATATAAAGCACGTAAACTGGCATCAATCGCAGAAAACGCCTCAGCCAGAATTTTTTGAAACTGATTTCCCCACATTTGTCATACTCTCTGATCAATAACGTCGTAATGAGAAATCCACTTCNNGGCCTGGCTGAAGGGGGCACCGGCATGAAACAGCATTACCAGTATCAATGCGATACCCCTCAATCCATCTATGCTGATATTCATTCGAGCATCCCGTTGTCATTAACTGAGCACAATCATTTTATTACTGACTCAATGCAAAATTTTTTTACCCATCTATCCTGGATATTTCATAAAAAGGGCAGAAAATGTTGT
>DDOT01000094.1:1465-19486 GCA_002341815.1 Thiobacillus sp. UBA2487
CCTTCAGCTCATGTCGAATTTTACCCCAAATCAACTTCGTTTTCCTCCTTCTGCCGGTTTTGAAGGGGTGGTTTGTCTTCCGATCCTGGCCCGATGTTGTTACGCCGCATTGACCGGCAAACCGGGCTGACCAATCGCCTTTCTGCTGCTCATCCAGAGGCAAACCAATCGAACATATCCTTTCAACTTGCCTGTCTGATGTCGCTGGTAACAAGGCAAAGCCGGTTCCAAGTTCAATAATGTCACGCTGTCCGTCTGTGGTAATGAATGTTCTGGCGTGCGCTACAACGCGCGTGCAAAACCGTCCCCGTTGAAGCAGTTAGTCAGTGTCAATCATATTTGTGCAGGCTTGACCCGGTCAGACGGACAGGTTAAACATCGCACAATTCGTGACGAACTGCGGTAAAATTCTGATTTTTATCCTTGAGTGAGTATTATGCAAGGCTTTCAGGACATCATCCTGCGGTTGCAGCAGTTTTGGGGCAGGCAAGGTTGCGTACTGTTACAACCGTATGACATGGAAATGGGGGCTGGCACGTTTCATACGGCAACGTTTTTGCGTGCCTTGGGGCCTGAGCCGTGGCAAGCGGCATTTGTGCAACCCTCGCGCCGGCCAAAGGATGGGCGCTATGGCGAAAATCCCAACCGTTTGCAACATTATTACCAATTTCAGGTGGTGTTAAAACCCAGTCCCGACAACATTCAGGAATTGTATCTGGACAGCTTGCGCGAGTTGGGTATTGATCCGCTGATGCATGATATTCGCTTCGTGGAAGACGATTGGGAATCGCCGACCTTGGGCGCGTGGGGTTTGGGCTGGGAGGTGTGGTTGAATGGTATGGAGGTCACCCAGTTTACGTATTTTCAGGAAGTTGGCGGGTTGTCGTGCAAGCCGGTGCTGGGTGAAATCACCTATGGTCTGGAACGTCTGGCCATGTATTTGCAAGGGGTGGAAAACGTGTACGATCTCAAATGGACCGGCAACGTGACGTATGGTGATGTTTACCACCAAAACGAGGTAGAGCAGTCGCGATACAACTTCGAACATTCCGATCCGGTCTGGTTGTTGTCGCAATTCAATGATTTTGAACGCGAGGCGGGTCGTCTGATGGATGCTGGTCTGGCCTTGCCCGGTTTTGAGATGGTGATGAAGTGTTCGCATACCTTTAACCTGCTGGATGCGCGGGGCGCTATCTCGGTGACCGAACGCGCTGCCTACATTGCCCGTGTGCGTGCCTTGGCGCGCAAGGTGGCCAAAGCCTATTACGATTCACGCGAGGCCTTGGGCTTTCCGATGCTGAAGCAGGAGGCTGATCATGCATGATGCCGGCCGGCGTCCGACCCTATTGGTTGAATTGTTAACCGAAGAATTGCCACCTAAAACATTGCCTCGATTAGCAGATGCTTTTCTGATGTTCTTGTCCAATCTGTTGGTTGCCGAACATTTTTATACGCCCGGCAGTGGCTCTCCCATCCAATCAAAGGCATTTGCCACCCCGCGTCGTCTGGCGGTCAGCGTGCCGGATGTGCTGGCGGTGCAACCCGATCAGCAGGTGGAACGCAAAGGCCCCAGCGTGGCGGCAGGTATGAAAGATGGTCAGCCCACCCCGGCTTTGTTGGGTTTTGCCCGTTCCTGCGGGGTGGCGCTAAGCGATTTGCAAATCGTGCATGATGGCAAGCAAGACTGTTATGTGTGGCGCTCGATGCGTGCCGGTCAACCGTTGGCTCAACGTTTGCCGGGTATGGTGCAAGAGGCCCTCAATAAGTTGCCGGTGGCCAAGCGCATGCGCTGGGGTGACCGAACCATCGAGTTTGTGCGTCCCGTGCATGGCTTGATGATGTTGCACGGCACCCAGGTGGTGCCGGGCGAGGTGTTGGGCTTGACCAGCGGGCGTACGACCCGTGGACATCGCTTCTTGTCGTCGGGTTGGGTGTCGTTGGCTGAGGCAGACCAATATGAAGCCACCATGCAGACGCAAGGCAAGGTCGAGCCGGACTTCGTGGCACGGCGTGAGATGATACGCAACGGCTTGCAAGCCGCCGCAGGCGAGTGGCAGGTGATGTGGGACGATGCCCTGCTGGACGAAGTGACGGCCTTGGTGGAATGGCCGGCTGTCTACCGGGGTGAATTTAGTCCTGATTTTCTGGCCGTGCCGCAAGAGTGCCTGATTTTATCAATGAAACAACATCAAAAGTATTTTCCGTTGGCCGATGCCGACGGTCGTTTGCAACCGGCGTTTTTGGTGGTGTCCAATTTGCGCATCGATCAGCCGCAACACATTATTCACGGCAATGAGCGGGTGTTGCGTGCTCGTTTGTCGGATGCGCGATTCTTTTTTGAGCAAGATCGGCGGCAACGACTGGACAGTCGGGTGGCGCGCCTGGCCGATGTGGTGTACCACAATCAATTGGGCAGCCAGTTGGCGCGGGTTGACCGTCTGGCGGGCTGCGCATCGGCTATTGCCGGCGAATTGGGGGGTAATGTGGCACACGCCCAGCGTGCGGCACGCTTGGCCAAGGCGGATTTGCTCACCGACATGGTTGGCGAATTTCCTGAGTTGCAGGGCGTGATGGGGCGGTATTACGCGGCGTTTGACGGGGAATCGCCAGAGGTGGCACTGGCCGTTGCCGAGCATTATCTGCCGCGCTTTGCCGGTGATGCCTTGCCACAGGGCGTGGTTGCGCTGTCGGTGGCGCTGGCCGATAAACTGGACACGCTGGTCGGTATGTTTGGCATCGGCCAGATACCGACCGGAGACAAAGATCCGTTCGGTTTGCGTCGTGCGGCATTGGGCGTGTTGCGCATGGTGATTGAAACCCCGTTGCATGTGTCCTTGCGTCAACTGGTGGCGCAAGCATTCGCCACCTTTCCGACCGGCAAGCTGGATGAAGCGGTCAAGGCGGCGGTGCATGAATTTTTGCTGGATCGGTTGCGTAACTATTTGCGTGAGCGTGGTTATGATGCACAGAACATCGAGGCGGTGCTGGTGCGTCAGTCCGATCGAATGGATGATGTGTTGTTGCGGCTGAGCGCCATTGCCGGGTTTCGCCATTTGCCGGAGGGCCCGGCACTGGCGGCCGCCAACAAACGTGTGCTTAACCTGCTGAAAAAGGTTGAAGGCGCCTTGCCGGCGGTGGATGCCGCATTGTTTGAGCACGACGCCGAACGCCAGTTGCTGGCCGAGATCACCTGTTTGGCGCCACAATTACAAGCGTGGGTCGTCGAAGGACAATACACGCAAGCCCTAACCGCCATGGCCGGTATTCGCCCTGCCGTGGACGCGTTTTTTGACGGTGTCATGGTCATGGCCGACAATCTGGCGGTGCGGCATAACCGCTTGGCGCTGTTGCAGGGGCTGGGCGTGATGTTGAATCAGGTAGCCGATATCAGTTTGCTGGGTTGAATCAGCTTATCGCGGATCATGATTCAGGTAGTGCAGCGCCGGTGGTGCTGTCGCCACCCAGCGCCGAGGCAATCTCGGCATGCCAACCGCCCGGCTCGTCTTGTGGCGGGGCCGAAACGATCAGGGTGTGTTGCGCGCGCGTCATGGCGACATACAGTAAATTGCGCTGTTCAGTGGCATCCAGTGCAGCGTGCTGCGCCAGTACGGCGGTCTGCCAACTGGCTTGCAGTTTCTTGCTGCCGGCCAGCGAAAAATGCCGGGGTCGCGACGCATCGGCTGGCCAGTCGGTCAGTGCTTGCCAGTGCGTTGCTTGCAGCTTGTGGGTGCCGCTGTCGAGCAGCCAGACCACAGGCGCTTCCAATCCTTTTGCGCCATGAATGGTGCGAATGGTCAGGCTGTCGGTATGATGACTGTCGCCTTCGTCCGGGCTGTCTTGTTGGTGTTTGGCCAGACGGCGTAAATCGCGCAAAAATGCCAGTAAATGCGGGTAACGTCCACCTTGCCACTGCAGGGCAAGATCAAGCAGACCGGCCAGGTTGGCACGCACGGTGGGCATAAGCGCCGGTGCGGTGGTTGCCATATAACAGTTGGGTACATCAGCCTCGGCCATGATGCGGTGCAGCAAATCATGGATGGGTAACTGTTGCGCGGCGTGTTGCCAGTGGGCCAGGTGCTGACGGGCGCGCGCCAGCGATGGGCAGTCGGCGTTGTCGATCGACATCGTCAGCAAGGTAACCAGCCAACTGGTGTGGACCGATTGGTCTGCATTGCGTTGTGTTGTGGCATCAATCTGTGCTTTGCGTATGTATTGCAGATCAAGGTCGCTACATGCGAATATCGGGCAGCGCAGGGCTTGCGCCAATGCCAGGTTGTCGGTGGAATCGGCGAGTGCGCGTAATACGCAGATGACGTCGTCAACTTCCTGTGTGTCCAACAAACCACCTTTGCTGGAACGCTGAAACGGAATGCCCGCCGCGCGCAGGGCTTGTTCATACACCGCAAGATGGGTGCGTCGTTGCACCAGCAGCATGATATCGCGGTACGCCAGCACGCGATGTGTCTCACCGTCGTGGATGTGCCAGTGGCCGACCATTTGTTGCAACAGGATCACCAATTGTTGCGCTTCGGCAGTCCGCGCATTCAGACGTGTGTCAACGGGGGCCGGTGTGGTGAGCGGATTGCGACAGGGCGTTGCTGCATCGGTGGTTGCGACGGGCTCGTCAAGGGCGGGTAGGGGCAACACGATCACTTGCCCCAGCGGCGCTTGCGCAATGCCGGTATGCGGCGCGAAGTGTGGCATGCGGTCAGTGAGTGTGCGATTGACAGCATGCAGGACAGCCTGACTCAGGCGGCGGGTTTGGTTATGGCGTAGCCAACGCGCGCCATGTTGTTCCAGTTGAGCGGCCGCTGTGGCAAACAAGCCGCTTTGTGCGCCACGAAAGCGATAAATCGATTGTTTGGGGTCGCCAACCACAAACAGGCCGGGGCCGGTGTCATCGGTGCCGCTGGCATGTAACCAGGCTTGTAAAATTCGCCATTGTAGCGGGTTGGTGTCCTGAAATTCATCCAGTAACAGGTGCCGGTAACGGGCATCCAGTCGCATCAGCAGATAACCGGCCGTGGCGGTCTCGCTTAGCAGGCGATGGGTCAACCATTCGATATCATCAAAATCCAGCAGTTGACGTTCGCGTTTCAGGTCTTGCCAGGTTTGCAGCAAGCGCACCCCCGCTCGCACCAGATGAATGTTCAGTTGTGCCGCTTGCCGATCACGCAGGCACTGTTGCACCTGCAGCACGCGTTGCCCGAGTTGTTGGTGCAGATCGTATAGCGGGGCGGGTTTGGTATTGGGTTTAATGGTGCGAGACAGTTCACCTGTTTGGGTTAGCAGGCTGCTGCACAGCAGTTCCCAGCGTTGTTCGGCGGGTAAATCGATCGCCAGGACTGGCGATAATTGTTCAGCCGCGATTTTTCGGGTGGCCGTACTGTCTGACATAGCTTGAATGTAAGCACTAACCAATGGCAGAAAATCATCAGCGGCCAACAAGGCGGCAAGCGGATCAGGGGTCTGCAGTTGGCCCAGTTGGCTAAATTGATCGATGGCGTAGTCCAGAGGATCGGCATGCCCTTCCGTCCACGCCAACCAGTTGTTGCGCGCAAATAAAAATGCGTCGAGTGCTTGTCGTGTGCCATGGTGGCCAAGGGTTTGCAACAGAGGGGTTAAACACGCCGTGTTCTCGGGATGGCGAATGAACCGGCGCCAGGCTTGTTCGCGCAAAGGGCCGGTTTGTTCGTTTAAACGAAAGCCGGCATAGCCGCTGTTTAGCGGGGCGCGTTGCACCAGTTCATAAAACCAGGCATGAAACGTCTGGATGCGAATGCCCGGATGGGCGGTCACGACTTGTTCAAACAAACCAGGCGCACGCGCCAAGGCGTCTGCCAGGTCGTGTTCTGCGACTTCTCTTTCGCGTAAAAATTGCGTCAATGCATCGATCGACGCACAAGCGCACCATTCCAGCCAGCCATACAGGCGTTGACGCATTTCACCAGCCGCTTTGCGGGTGAAGGTAATGGCCAAAATGGAAGACGGGTCGCTACCGGCCAATAACAGGCGCACGATGCGCGACACCAGTAACCAGGTCTTGCCGCTGCCCGCACAAGCTTCGACAATGACGGGTTGGTCTGGATTGAGTGCGCTTTGGTTGGCCGACATTACGCTAAATCGGGTTGGGGTGCCACTGATCTGGTGCCACCGGGCTCATGGCGATGCTTAGCGAATCTGGATTTTGGTGGGACCATCAATGGCTTCAATGGCGGGCTTTGCGGCACTGCCGTCGATCACTGCGCGAATGCCCGGCAAATAGCGGTTGTAGCATTCCAGCGAGAATACCAGCATGTTTTGCACCATTTTTTCGGAGAGTACGCCATCACTCACATCGACGCTTTGTTTAAAGTTGTATTCGCCGTCATTCAGGTCGATTTCAAAGTTGCCCAAAGGTAAGCCATAATTAACCCGGGTAAGAAACAAAGCCAGTTCCTGAATGCGTTCAATCGGCGCCGGTAAATCTTGTGGGCGGGAATAAATAAACAGGCGGTGGCTGTCTGTATGCGCGTGGATGTAGACATTTAATTTGCCGGTATCGGTTTCTACCGGCAAATTGATGACTGGCATATTGGGTACGCGGGTGTGAGGTAGCCCCATGGTTTGCAGGCATTGTACGGCGACGTCGATCAGGTTCATAGGTGGTTCCATAAATCAATAGGGTGTTGTGGTCTGGCGATTGATCAGCCAGTTGGTCAAGCGAATGAAATCGGCAACGGCCAAGGTTTCAGCGCGTTGTTTCGGGTCGATGCCCAGTTCTGTAAAACCGGCATCGGTGATTAAATGGCCGATGGTGTTGCGCAGGGTTTTACGGCGCTGGGAAAACGCGGTAGTGACCAGCTTTTCTAGTTGGTTTACCGGACAAAGCGCCAGTTGATCGGCATTGCGTGGCACCATGCGCACCACGGCAGAATCAACTTTTGGCGGCGGATCAAAGGCATCGGGCGGTACATCAAACAAGGATTCCATCTCAAAGCGGTATTGCAACATCACCGACAGGCGACCGTAATCAGCACTGTCATGCGGTGCGGTCATGCGGTCAACGACTTCTTTTTGCAACATGACATGGATATCGGCAATGTGTCCGGAAAACTCGGCCAGATGAAACAGCAGGGGGGTTGAAATGTTGTACGGCAGATTGCCGACGATGCGCAACGGACCGGGTAAGCTGGCAAAGTCAAACGCTAACGCATCGCCTGCGTGGATGTGCAGACGCGCGGGAGGGTAGCGTTTTTGCAAGCGTGCAACGATGTCGCGATCCAGTTCAATGACTGTTAATTCGGAGATGCTGTCCAGCAGCGGTTGGGTGAGTGCGCCCAAGCCGGGGCCGATTTCAACCAGATGCTCGCCATTGCGCGGACGGATCGCACGAATAATGCCGGCAATGATGTCAGGGTCAACCAGAAAGTGTTGGCCAAATCGTTTGCGTGGAATATGTTGGCTCATGATGGCGCTCCCAATTCGGCGGCCAGGGCAATGGCGGCATGCAGGCTGCCGGTATTGGCGCGTCCGCTGCCGGCCAGATCGAGTGCGGTGCCGTGGTCAACCGAGGTACGGATAATCGGTAAGCCCAGCGTGATGTTGATGCCTTCGCCGAAGCTGGCGTGTTTGAGTACAGGTAAACCCTGATCATGGTACATGGCGAGAACGGCATCTGCACCGGCCAGTTTTTGCGGATGAAACAGTGTGTCGGCAGGCAAAGGCCCCGACAGGTGCATGCCGCGCGCTCGCAGTTCATTCAGTACCGGCGTGATGATGCGAATTTCTTCATCACCCAGATGCCCGTCTTCGCCGGCGTGCGGATTCAGGCCGGCCACCAAGATATGTGGTTGGGCCAGTCGAAAACGCTGCTGCAGGTCATGGTGCAATATGGTTAATGTGGTGCGCAAGCGGTCAGCGGTAATGGCGTCCGCTACCGCGCGTAACGGCAAGTGGGTGGTAGCGAGTGCCACACGCATACCGGCGCCGGTCAGCATCATCACGACTTGCGGCGTGCCGGTGCGTTGGGCCAGATATTCGGTGTGGCCGGTAAACGGAATGCCGGCATCATTGATAATGCCTTTGTGTACCGGTGCGGTGACCATGGCGGCAAATTCGCCCTGTAAACAGCCGTCGGCGGCGCGGTCCAGCAGGTCGAGCACATGCCGGGCATTGGCCGGGTTGAGCTGTCCGGCGTGTGTGGCGACTGCTTGTGGTAAATCCAGCAAGGTGAGTGCGCCGGCATGGCAGCTTGCCGACTGGCCGGGCGCATAGGGGTGGATGCGCAGTGACAATCCCAGTTGCGCGGCGCGCGCTTGCAAGGTAACGCGGTTGCCCAGCACGACCACGCTTGCGTTGCGGTCATGTTGAGCCCACTGGATGCACAGATCGGGACCAATGCCCGCCGGTTCACCCGCCGTGAGTGCCAGCGGTTTGGTCATTGTTGTTCAAAATCTTGACATACGCGCGGTCACGCAGTTCGCGTACCCAATCTTCGGTGGCGCGTTCCAGTTTGCGGTCATGGATGGCCTGACGCGCCATCAGTCGGCGTTTTTCCAAGGTAACATCCTTGCTGCGACGTTCCAGCACTTGAATCAGGTGATAACCAAATGGCGATTTGACGGGCTCGCTGATGTCGCCTGGTTTCAGGGCATCCATGGCGTGTTCAAACTCAGGAACCGTGTCGCCTGGCGAGAGCCAGCCCAGATCGCCTCCCTTGCTTGCGCTGCCATCATCCGAGTATTTTTTTGCCATGTCAGAAAATTTGGCTTTGCCGGAGAGGATGTCTTGGCGAATTTGATCCAGACGTTTTTTGGCGTCGTCATCGCTGACGATGGCGTTGGTTTTGATCAAAATATGCCGGGCATGGGTTTGTTGAATGATGGCGGGCTTGCTGTCATCGCGCTTTTCCAGTAAGCGAATGATGTGAATGGCATTGTTGTCGCGCAGCAAACCGCTGGTTTCGCCGGGTTGCAAGTGCGAAATGATGTCGAGATAATCCGGCGGAATTTGTGCCGGGCTGCGCCAACCCAGATCGCCACCTTCCAGTGCATTCTGGCTGTCGGAGTACGCAGCCGAAACTTGGGCAAAATCGGCGCCTTGTTGCAGTTTTTGCAGCGCCATTTGCGCTTTTTCATTGGCAGCGGCAATCTGTTGCGGTGTGGCGTTATCGGGAATGCTGATGCCGATGTGGGCCAAATGGTACTCTTCATCTGCCCCCAATTTGGCGCGGGTGGCCAAATAATTGTCTACTTCGGATTCGCTGACCGATATTTTGCTGTCGACATCGCGCTGGCGCAAACGCGACAGGATGATTTCATTGCGAATGTCGGTGCTGAATTTGTCGAACGGGATACCCTGTTGCGTCAGCATGGCACGAAACTGATCGAGGCTCATGTTGTTTTGTTCGGCGATTTTGGCGATGGCCCGATCCAGCGTGGGTGCATCGACCCGGATGCCGGTTTGTTCCGCATCCTGCAATTGCACCTTGTCATTGATCATGCGGTCCAGCAGTTGATGCACCAGCACATCGTGCGGCGGTAGCTGAATCTTGCGTTGTTGTAACTGTTCCACCGCACGGGCATAGCGCTCGTCCAGTTCATGCTGGGTGATCACGTCGTTGTTGACGATGGCAACGATGTCGTCAATCGGTGTGACCGGCACACTGGAACCGGCAGCCAGCGCGCCCAGCGGCAGGAAGCCAAACGCAAGTAAAATGGAACAAAGTTTATGGCGGAGTGATTTCATTGCTGTTGACATATCCTGGTATGTTGAGCTTAAGTGCTTCGAGCGGATTGGAACCCAGATTGCCCAATCCGTTCAGTTCCAGTTGGATAAAGAAAGACGTGCTGCTGGTATTGGCGGCGGTGGCAATGGTCTGCAAAACGGTCCGGATGGCCCAGCAGCCCGCATTATATTCCACACCGGCCAACCCTTGCACCAAGGTCTTGTCCAAAATTGAGTAATCATACCGCATCAAGGCATACCAGCGCGAGCTGATTGGCCATTGTGATGAAATATCAATCTGGTTGAGCTGGCCTGACAGCGACCGGTAACTGATATTGATCACTTTTCCGCGCGCCGGTTGGTAATTGATGATGAAACTTTCGTCATCGGTCTGGCCGGAGCTGGTGTTATAGCTGATGGCGGTTTCTGCACGCCATTGTTCATTGATCTGGCCGCCTATATCAGCCAGCATGTCGCTGGAACTGCTGGTAATCGGGGCAATTCCTGGCAGGGTGACTTGTTCGGGCGAGAAATAAAAACGTTGACCGAGAGAAAAACGCAGGCGTTCCAGGCCGGTTTGTTCGTCGGTGAAGCGCGACGTCATGGCCATGGTCAGTTCGTTGGCATCATTGATGCGGTCGTAACCCATGTAGCGGTTTTCAGTGAACAGGGTGGCGTAGTTGATGGGGTCGAGTGGTGCGCTGTCGAATACCGGCAACTGGTTTTGATTTTGGTAAGGAATGTACACATAGTACAGTCGCGGTTCGAGTGATTGGGAATAGGTGTCGCCGAAATACTTGGTTTCCCGGTCAAAGTACATGCCGCTGTCCACACTGACAATGGGCAAGGTGCGGGTGTACTGGTTTTGGCCGGTGGTGTTGTTGGCGCCCAGGCTGTAGCCGGTGAAGTTGACGCCCACTTTCGGGGTGATATAGCCGTAAGGCGTCATCATCGGCAAGGACACGCTGGGATATAACACCATGCGGTCGCCATTCACCAGCGTGGGATGGCTGAAGCGGGTGAAATCGCTGTACAAATTGAATTCTGCCCCGCCGGCAATCGGTGTATCGGTGATCCAGTTAAGTTCCGGTAAGCGCGCGTAGGGTGGAATAATCGGGGCACTAGGGTCTTGCAGGGTCTGGAATTGTTGCACGCGTACCGTGCCGGTGCCATAGCCGGTTTGCCAGCTCATGCTGGCTTCCTGATCCAGGGTAACCAGCGACGTGATTTCGAGCTGGTTGGATAAATCACGAAAGAAATTGTCGTCCGACACCGCCTGATAAACCACATGGGCGGAAACCCCGTCAGCAAACGTCTGATCGTGCTTGATGAAACTGTCCCAACGGGTGGTGCCGGTCAGTTTGTCTGACAGCACATCACCATCAATCGTCCCTTGCATGGTGGGTGTCAGGTAACGGAATTCGCCACCCAGCTCCAATCCTCGTTTACTGATAAGCGTGGGGTTGAACGTCGCATCATAATTGGGGGCGATGTTCCAGTACCATGGCAAGGTAAATGTAGCACCGCTGTTGCCGGTGGTGCCGAATACCGGCGCGAGAAAGCCGCTGCGCCGCGCATCGTTTAACGGAAACTTGATCCATGGCGTCCATAAAATCGGCGTGCCTTTGAAATCAAGGGTTGCATCATGCGCCACCCCCACCTGTCCAGCCGTGTCCAGCAACAGGTCGTGCAGGTTGAGTATCCAGTCGTTGTCTCCGGCCTGGCAGGTGGTGTAGGTGGCATTATTGAGCTGGTAATGGTCTTCCCCTTGCATGTCAAGGGCGCCGGCAGTGCCGCGTGCCTGACTGATGGAACGTTTGCCGTCCTCGTTATAGGTGACTTGGGGGGACGGGCTTGCATAGGTATAGGTGGCCTGATGCATGGTGCCGGTTTGCGTCTGCAGTTGCATGAACAGATCGGGGCCATTCAGATTCAGTCCTTGTTGAACCAGACAGACGTTGTCATTGGCCTTGACTGTGTCATCGCTGAAGGTGTAGTGCAGGTGTTGTGCGGTCATCACCCCGGGGCCTCGGCGCAACTCGACATCACCGGTTGCATCCAGCCAGACATTTTCGACGCCGGTAAGCGCGTCTGCGCGGACAAACATCGGCGGGTTTTTAACGCCGGGCTGCGGAAACGTAAGCTGATCAGATGGCAATAGCTGAATAAAATCATCTGCGCAGGCAGACAGGCTGATGACTAACAGGGGAAATGTGGCGATAAATTTAGAAGTCATTGCGAGCGAACGTGTCGGAGTAGAGCGGGCAGGCGATGGCTGGCAGATACCATAACGAATCCTCATCAACCCGTGACAAGCGTGGGGCTTGTACGCGATTGGTGCTAAAATGCTGCGGATTATCGATTAGTGGCAGGGTTTTCATGCAGCGTCAAGAACTCATTCTTTCCTGGTTGGTAGGGTTGTTTCCCGATTTGGCGCCCCGGATCGTTCCGGTAGGCGCTGATGCCAGTTTTCGGCGCTATTTTCGCCTTCATCTTGCTGACGACAGGCATTATATCGTGATGGATGCGCCACCGCAGCATGAAGATTGCCATCCTTTTGTGCATGTGGCCGGTTTGTTTGCCCAGGCGGGCGTGCGAGTACCACAGATTGTGGCGCAAAGCCTGGATCAAGGGCTGTTGTTGCTGACGGATTTTGGTGATGTGACCTTTTTGTCACAACTGGACGACGCACAGGCGCCAGCGTTGTACGGGCAGGCCATTGATGCATTGCTGCGTATCCAGTTGGCCAGTCAACCAGATGTGTTGCCGGATTATGATCGCGCTCTGTTGGCGCGCGAACTGGATTTGTTTCCCGAATGGTATGTCACGCGCCACTTGGGCATCAGTATGCGTCAGCATGAACGCGACCGATTGGGATTGGTGTTTGCCCGTTTGCTGGACAACAACACAGCCCAAGCCAAGGTGTGGGTGCACCGCGATTACCATAGCCGTAATTTGATGGTGACCGAACAAGGTTTGGGGATTCTGGATTTTCAAGATGCCGTTTACGGACCATTGACTTACGATCTGGTGTCGTTGCTGCGCGATGCGTATGTGCGCTGGGAAGAAGAGCAGGTGCTGGATTGGGCAATTCGTTATTGGGAAAAAGCCCGGCGTGCCGGGTTGCCGGTTGATGGTGATTTTGCCGCATTTTACCGTGATTTTGAGTGGATGGGCTTGCAACGCCATTTGAAGGTGTTGGGGATTTTTGCCCGTTTGCATTATCGGGATGGCAAATCCGGTTATTTAAACGATATGCCGCTGGTGCTGGATTATGTGCGCTCAACGGCCGGTCGTTATGCTGAGTTGGCGCCGATTCGACAGTTGTTGGATGTCTGGCACGGTCAAGCCCCCCGCGAACAGTATTCTTTTTGATGAATACCGCCATGATTTTGGCGGCCGGTCGCGGCGAACGCATGCGGCCATTGACCGATCAACTGCCCAAGCCATTGCTGTCGNNCGGGCAGCCGTTGATTGTGTGGCATATTCAGGCATTGGCGCGCGCCGGCTTTACCCGATTGGTGATTAACTGCGCCCATCTTGGACATTTGTTGCCCGAACACTTGGGAAATGGCGAGCGCTGGGGTGTCAGTATTCATTATTCGCACGAACCGGTGGCGTTAGAAACCGCCGGTGGTATTGCCCATGCGTGGCCGCTGTTGGCAGAGTCGCCGTTTTTGGTGGTGAATGGCGATGTGTGGACGGATTTCGATTTTGCCGGCTTGCGTACGCGAGGCTTGGCAAACCATGAATTGGCACATCTGGTGCTGGTCGACAACCCGACTCAACATCCGCAAGGCGATTTTGTGTTGCATGCAGACGGGCGGGTTGGTATGCCTGCAACCGGTGAACCTTGTCTGACATTTAGCGGCATAGGCTGTTATGATCACACCTTGTTTGCCGGTATTCGGGCAGCGGCTCCCCTGGCGCCGGTGTTGCGAACGGCGATGGCGGCATCGCGGGTGAGTGGCGAGTATTATGCAGGGGCATGGCATGATATCGGCACACCGGCACGACTGGAACAATTGAACCATGCGTTGTGCAGCGCAGATGACGGTTGCCGTGGCGCGCGCTGATAATCAGCCTGATCTTTTTATCAATTAACGTGTGCCGTCGTTTGTTTGGCCCGGTCATTTCGTGAATTTGTGTGATGATCACGAGCATGTATGCAAAATCCGGATAAAATGAAAGCGTAAATGATGAATGCAGATGAGGTTTTACAAGCCGTGACCATTGATGACAGCTTCCGGCAAACGTTGCAAACGGCCTGGTTGCGTGTGATGGAATTGGCGGTATGGGGCGATGTGAAATCCGGCAGGTTGGGGGCAATGAGCCGTGTACGCCGGCGTGTATTGGAAACGGGTGAAAAATTGCATTCCCTGTGCGCGGCACGGGTCTGGATTCCGCATCCGCGCGAGCAGTTGAAAAATGCGCTCGGTTCGTCGATGGCGTTGAAAGACACGTTGCTACAATTGGAGCGGGGCATACAGGATGTAGATGCCGGTGCCGATCGTCCCGCTTTGCTGGTCGCGCTGCATGAGTTGACACAGCAACTGAACGGGCAATTACCTGCGTTGGAAAATCGTTGGGCAGCGTTGCTGGATACTCAGTATCTGGATGAAGATGAGGGTGACGATGAGTGACGTTGCAGTCTATGCGGCCAGACGTCGAGCCACGTTGGCGCAGTTAGGCGACGGTGTGGCGGTGCTGGCCAACGCACCCGAATGCCTGCGAAATCGGGATAGCCATTACCCGTATCGGTTCGACAGCTATTTTTATTATTTAACCGGGTTTACCGAGCCGGATGCAGTGCTGGTGCTGCAAGGAAAAACCGGACGCAGCATCCTGTTTTGTCGTGACAAGGACCTTGAGCGTGAAATATGGGATGGTTGGCGGTTAGGGCCCTCTGCCGCACCAGAGACGTTGGGCGTGGACGAAGCCTGGCCCATGGCGCAACTCAACCAGCGCATGCCTGAATTATTGGCCGGTCATGCGGCGTTGCATTATGCGTTAGGGGCTGATGCAGCGTGGGATCGGCAGGTGTTTGACTGGTTGAATGGTTTGCGAGCGCAAGCGCGGCAAGGCGTGCATGCGCCAACCGTGCTGCAAGACATACGGACCTGGCTGGATGGTTTGCGTGTGGTGAAAGAGGCCGGTGAGCTGGATACCATGCAACGTGCGGCCGATATTTCGGTGATCGCCCATCGACGCGCCATGCAGGCCACCCGCCCGGGAAGGTACGAGTATGAAATAGAAGCCGAATTGCTGTACGAATTTCGTCGCCATGGCGCACAATCAGTCGCTTATAATTCGATTGTCGCGGGTGGTGACAATGCCTGTATTTTGCATTATGTCGGCAATAATGCCCGTTTGGCGGATGGTACGCTGCTGCTGATCGATGCCGGTTGTGAGCTGGATGGCTATGCCAGCGACATCACACGCACCTTTCCGGTAAATGGTCGTTTTTCGGCAGCGCAACGCGATGTGTATGCGTGCGTGCTGGCGGCACAAGCAGCAGCGATTGCGGCGGTGCGACCAGGTGCAGAATGGAATGAGCCGCATGAAGCAGCGGTTCGCGTGCTGGCACAGGGCATGCTGGATTGGGGGCTGTTGCAAGGTTCGCTCGACGGGGTAATCGAGTCGGCGGCTTACAAGCGGTTTTACATGCATCGCACCGGTCATTGGCTGGGACTGGATGTGCATGATGCCGGTGATTATCGGGTAAATGATGCGTGGCAAACCCTGCGTCCCGGCATGGTGTTGACGGTAGAACCCGGTTGCTATATCCGGGCGGCGGATGATGTGCCGACGGCGTTCCGGGGTATTGGTATCCGTATAGAAGATGATGCCGTTGTGACCGAACAGGGTTGCCGGTTGCTGACCGATGCAGCACCGGTGCAAATTGCGGATATTGAACAGTGGATGGCAGCGACGAAAGGAGACTGACATGCAGGGACATTGTGATGTAGCCATCGCGGGCGGTGGTCCGGTGGGGACGGCGCTGGCGCTGGGTTTGGCGGACAGCGGTTTGGCGGTACAGGTATTGGAAGCGAGATCCGACCTGNNTGGTCACGAACCTTGGCCTTGTCGTATGGCAGTCGGCTGATTCTCGATCGTTTGGGGGTTTGGCGTGGTCTGCAACGGGTATCGCCGATCCGGCATATTCATATTTCCCAGCGGGCCAGCCTTGGACAAACCCAACTGCATGCCGAAGAAGAAGGTGTGCCGGAACTCGGCTATGTCGTCGATTATGCAGAGCTCGATGCGGCGCTACATGCGGCGTTGCGCGCCAGCCCGGTACAGGTGGTGACGGGCGCACGGGTGGTACGCTCGGGCAGTTTGTCCGGTTATGCCTGGGCACAGATTGATGGAGGCGAACTGGTGACGTCGCGTCTGTTGGCCATAGCCGATGGTGGGGCCAGTGACGATCGACGGTTGTTGCGTGATTACAACCAACACGCCTTGCTGGCGTGGGTGAGCGCCAGCCAACCACGCGCTGAATGGGCATTTGAGCGATTTACTGAACAAGGTCCGGTGGCGTTGCTGCCGCAGGGTGATGGTTATGCCCTGGTGTGGACTGGCACGCCGGAACGGGTGCAAACCCTGTTGGCCATGCCGGATTCTGAGTTTTTGCGGGCATTGCATGCACATTTCGGGGATCGGGTGGGTGAGTTTTTAGTGGTACGCGATCGCAGCCATTTTCCGCTGGTTTTGAGTGATCACGAACAAGCGGTGCAACCGCATCGGGTGATGATCGGCAATGCAGCCCATGTCATGCATCCGGTGGCGGGCCAAGGCTTTAATCTCGGCTTGCGCGATGCCTGGGAGTTGGCGCAATTGGTGCTGGAAACCCCTTCAGCACAATTGGGTGAGCAAGGCATGTTGTCACGGTATGCCCGGCGCCGGCGTGTCGATGTGCAGGCCAGCATGTGGTTTACCGATAGCCTGGTGCGATTGTTCAGTCGGCAAAATATCTTGTTGCACCATGTGCGCGGTACCGGATTGATGGCACTGCAGAAATTGCCGCCGGTGCGCCATTTTGTGGCGCGGCGCATGTTGTTTGGAGCACGGGCATGGTAACGCATAATGTGGATGTGGTGATTGTCGGGGCGGGTATTGTCGGCGCTGCATTAGCGGTGAGCTTGCGCCAGAGCGGACTGGCGCTGGCATTGGTTGAGCCCAATCCGCCGGCGTTGTCGCTGCAAGAGGCGGCAGATGCGGCGCCATGGGATTCGCGTATTTATGCCTTTAGTCCGGGCAGTGCCAGATTGCTGGCACAGTTGGGCGCTTGGCAGCAACTTGATGCCACTCGGTTGGGGGCGGTACATGCCATGGATGTGCGTGGTGATCAGGGCGCCCGTTTGGTGCTGGATGCCTATGAAGCCGGTGTGCCGGAGCTGGCATGGATCGCTGAAAGCAGCCAAATTCAAAACGCCCTGTGGCGTGTGATGCAACAGCAGGACAATTTGCAAATTCATTCCGGGGTCACGGGGATTTCGTTGGGATGGACCGGTGAGCAATCGCGGCTTGAGTTGAGCGATGGCAGCGTGATCAATGCATCGCTGGTGGTGGCCGCTGATGGACGTCCGTCTTGGGTGCGTCAGCAGGCTCGCTTGGAAGCCCGACGCAGCGATTACCACCAATCAGGCGTGGTAGCCAATTTTGTGTGTGAACACGCCCACCGACAGATTGCCCGGCAATGGTTTCGCCAAGATGGTATTTTGGCGTGGTTGCCGTTGCCGGATAATGTGGTGTCGATGGTTTGGTCCACCGATGCGACGCATACCGCAGAATTATTGGCGTTACCGGCGGCTGAATTGGCGGAGCGCGTGGCGGCGGCGGGTGAGCATGCCTTGGGTGACATGCGGGTGGTGACCCCGGCCGCGGCATTCCCGCTGAGCATTTTACGGGTTCCGGTCACGGTGGCGCCGGGCTTGGCGCTGATCGGCGATGCCGCGCATGGGGTGCATCCCTTGTCCGGGCAAGGCGTTAATTTGGGCTTGCGCGATGTGGCGGCATTGTCAGCGGTGTTGCTGGCGCGCGGAGAGGCGGGTTGTGGTGAGTTGACGTTGCTGAAACGCTTTGAGCGTGCGCGACGTGGCGATGTGTTGGCCATGCAAGCGGTAACAGATACCTTGCATAAATTGTTCCGTACGCAAAACCCATGGGTGGCCGCTATGCGCAATATGGGAATGGACCTGTTGCAGCGCATAGAACCCCTGAAATCTCGTATGATTCGGCAAGCGCTGATTTAGCCTGATCTTTTCATGAATTAACGCTTGCCCTCAATGGTCTTTTGTTCCATATTGAAAT
>DDOT01000037.1 GCA_002341815.1 Thiobacillus sp. UBA2487
CACTGCACTGGGCGCACCCTTTATCACCCGCAATGCGCCCAATGGGCCGGCATACACCGCTTCAGACCGTTTGTTGGCCGGATCAAACGGCTCAAAGCCCTGCCGTACCCAATCCGCCGTTTCCACTTTACGCTCACGAGCCAGTTGCAAAATTGCCAAATCAATCGGATCTTGCGTCGCATCATCGCTCGCCAGCGCAGCCCATTGCAACAGATCCGTTTCATTATATGAACCAACAGGTTGCAACCTTGCCAAGGTCAGCAAATTCTGGGTCAACGTACCGGTTTTATCACTAGCCAATACATCCATTGAGGCCGCTTCTTCAATTGCGGATAACCGAGTGACCAACACACCGCGCTTGGCCAATTCAAGCGCTCCCAATGCGGTAGCCAAGGTGAAGGNNTGAAGGTGGCCGGCAAGGCAGCCGGTACCGATGCCACCAACAACATCAAAACAAACGGCGCAATATCAACCAACGGCAAATGTCTTACCAAGGAAAAACCGAGCATCACCAATGCCAACAGCGCATCCATCAGCACCAACCAGCGCACAATGGTAAAAATCAAGGTTTCAAGATGACTGGCAGTTTCGGCTGATCGCACCAACTCGGCGGTTTTACCAAATCCGGTATTTACCCCGGTGGCTTGCACCTCACCCGTAGCTTCGCCTCGTTTGACAACCGCTCCAGCGCGCGCAGTTTGATTGGCCGCNNACATCCACTGGCAAGGCTTCACCGGTTAGCGCCGACTGATCAAGCTGCAACAATCCATCCAACAAACGAAGATCGGCCGGAACCAAATCACCCATACGCACATGCACCACATCACCGGGCACCAACTCACGAGAAGGCAAGGTTTGCCATCGAGCGTCTCGCAAAACCCTGACACGAATTTCCAAACGTTTTTTAAGCAATGCCAATGCTTGATTGGCCCGGTTTTCTTGCACAAAACCCAGTACAGCGTTAAATATCAGCAACGCGGCAATCACCACAGACTCATCGCGCTTGCCCAACACCACTTGCAAAACGACCGTGGCTTCCAGCATCCACGGCACAGGCGACCAGAATTTTTTTAACAGCAGCCACAGCGCAGGCGTCTGTTTTTCGGTCACTTCGTTCGCGCCAAATTTTTCCAAACGCTGCGCAGCTTCCGCACCGGACAAACCAACCGGTTTATATGTCTGATCTGACTGCATTTTTAACCCGATCACCAAGCAATGGATTGATTATCCAATCCGCCGCTGTCAAGCAGATGACAATCGCAACGGTTTTTAGCTCTTCTTTGCCCACATTTTTCCAATGCCTGTGCAAATCCTGATTTGCCGACGATTTTTTAACCCGATCTTTTCATAAATTCGCGTAAGGATCGCGCAGGATTTTGTTACAGAGTGGCATGTTATGAAAGCGCGGCATCGTGATTCATACGCCCAATGGAATAAAATTTCATTATGTAACACAAGTGAGGGCGCGCGTTAATTTATGAAAAGATCGGGTTAAATGTGCGGTGTCATCAAAGAAGCGCCAATTGAGATTCGCGTAGCCGCACAGCAACTTGTGCAACAGGCATCAAACAGGATGCACATCATTAAAAACCACTTTGTTATGTCAATAATTGCATAAAACAAATTAGAAACACCATCGGTTAAATTTTAATTATTAACCAAAATTAATGTTATACAAAAAACAATCAATCACTAACATTATAATTTATATAGTAAATTACATTTCTATTCAATAGGTATGAAAAATAAAACAATAATGGCATAATGATACCTGCGTATCGTTATTTAATTTTTTACATAACAAAATTCTTCAACATAACTAATCAGGGAAGGATAATCGTCGTGCCTAGCCACACAACCAGCAGCAGACTGCGGTCACAACGCCACAACCAACCACACCCAACCAGCGCACCAAACCTCAACCAACTTCTTCCACTAACGCGCGCTTTGCTAGGCATCTCTGTCCTGAGTATTGGGGCAATAAACCTTGCATGGGGTGACGACACAGCAACCGATTTAGGCACGGTAGCCGCCCACCAAACCGACACACCATCTTCATCACCAACCACAATCGACTGGAGCAAAGCCACAACCAATTACCAAGTCAATATGCAAGACAACAACGCACCGAGCGCCAATGGCGGCACCAACCCGTATTGGACGATCGCCAACCTGCCCTCTGTCAGCTTGGATACGGTTGATAGTTACGGTTTGGCAAACATGCCCGCAGGACAGAAAGGGTTGCGTATACGCGGTGAAATGATGCCGCATGGTGCAATAGGCACGATCGACGGTTTGCCACTGATGGGAATCGATCCGGGTCCAGGCACGTTAATGAGTTTTGATAATGAGGACTTAAGCGCTATCTCCGTACAGGAAGGGCCAGTGGCGCCAGACAACATCTCATTGTTTACCAATGTCGGGGTAGTGGACAGTCAAGTGCTATGGCCAATGCAACACAGCCACGCGATTATCTCTCAAAGCATCGGCGCGTTTGGCTTTGACCGCACCTTTGTTCGCCTTGATTCCGGCACATTGCCTGATGGATCGGCCTTTATGCTATCGGCCTCCAACACTGGCGCCAGCAAGTGGCGCGGCCCCGGTGACGCACCGGGAGGGCGCAAAAATATTGAATTTGCCTGGACGCATCCGCTGGGTGATCGGGCCGATGTCAAACTGTATTTCACCTCGGACAATCTACAGGAAGACAGTTATCGCCCTCTCACTTACAGCCAAGCCACCAACTTGGGACAATTCAACTATTATGATTATTCGTCAACACGAAGTGCGGGCATTAATTATTACGGTTATAACACCCAATCGTTTCGCGATTGGAGTGCATTTGCCGAGTTAACCTATCGCATGGGTGAACAGTCAAGCCTGGTTTTCAAGCCATATTACAGCCAGGAAACCGGCGAGTATATGATAGGCGGCGGACTCAACACCCCCATATACAAAAACGATGTGTTGCAATGGTTGATCGACCACAACACCTACGGATTTTCCGCCGAATGGCGCACCCAGTTCGCCAGCACCCATTTCAAACTGGGTTACGCTTGGGATTCCATGGATCCCCCCGGACCACCCACCGAGTGGAAGCTCTATAACCCCACAGCCAACGGACTCAGCTTCCAAAAATGGGCGCTGCTCAGCAGCATTACCCAGCGCAACACATTCAGCAATCTATATGCCGTGGCCGATCAAAATCTGGGGGCATGGCACATTCAGGCCGGTATGCGGTATGTGGACGAAACCCTGCCCAGCATCAACGTTTACAACCCCACTGGCGTGGGTGATGTTTCTTATCAATCCGCACTGGCCTCCTCATCCGGCATCAATTCCAAATTAAGCGCTACCGGTGCATCATTCGGAACTTGGCTGCCTTTTGTCTCAGCCGTACTGCCACTGGACCCATTCAGCGAATTTCGCGTTAGCCTTGGTCGCAATTATGGCGCACCCTCGTTTGATATTTGGCCGACCTATCAGAACAACTCCAAATTACAAGGAAAATACACCGCGCAACAAATCTGGAACAGTATTCGACCGGAAACCGACGATGCCATTGATGCCGGGTGGCGTATCGGCAACGCCAAGGGATTTATCGAGCCAACTGTATTTTATTCGCAGAACCACAACGTCGAAGTCGGTGTAACAGATCCAAGTATTAACACAACATATCAACAAAATATCGGCCAGACGCAACTATATGGCATGCAATTGTTGGCCGACTATCAGCTAACGCCAACATGGAACGGCTACGCCTCAATTAGTTGGAACAAAAACACCTTCACCCAAAATATCGTCACCACCGGCGGCACCCCCATGTCAGTTGAAGGCTTGCAAGTTCCCGACACACCACAATGGATAGCCAACCTCGGCGCCACTTGGAAACAGGGTCCGTTTGCCATCATGCCTATGCTGCATTACACCGGTTTGCGGTATGCCGACCTGCAACATACGCAACCTGTACCCAGCTACAGCACTACCGACATCAATGTTTCTTGGGAACACAAAACCACCACCGGCACTTTGCAAGCATTATTCTCGGTTACCAACGTGTTTAACAAGCAATACATTGCCTTTATCAACACCAGCAGTTATACACAAGCAGCAACCGGCGGACAACCGGCTTTCTATCCAGGCGCACCGCAAACCTGGATGGCCAAACTTGCCTACCATTGGTAACCTATCTTCAACCATTATCTCAAGGACGCATCATGCAACCGATTAAATCAACCGTCATTACCCGTACATTAGCACTGACCTTACTGTTCTATGGTGCAAGCTTTCAGCCTGCACAGGCAGATGACAATACCAATGCCACCCCATCCATCCCACATGACATGCAACAAACCTTGCAGATTCCGACCGACCTGCGGATGCGATTTTTAGCCCACATGCGCCAGAATTTTGGCCTTGTCTCCGATTTGCAGTCATTATTGGCCGCCGGCGACTTTGAACAAGCGGCGGACGTGGCAGAAAACAAACTCGGGTTAAAAGCGATGAATGGCGGTTCAAACCCGATATCGCCTAACACTGCGCAGGTCAGCGACACAACAGCATTTCCACGCATTACGCCAAACATGCATGCCCAAATGCTGCCCTACATGCCAAGCGGGATGCAAGCCATTGCCAAAAACATGCACCAGGCTGCCAGTCACTTTGCCGAGGTTAGCCGCGCCGCTGCCGCCACCAAAGATTATCCTGCTGCATTATCTGCATTAAGCGCCATGACCAGCCAATGTGTAGCCTGCCATGCCCAATACACAACCGAGCCACAGCGTTAATCAGACCGGCGCCAACGAATACAATTTTCCCTAAACCCATAGGACACATCTCTGACCAACCTGCAATTATTTACTACACAGTGAGTGTATGATACATCACCTTCGGAACCACTAATTTATTCCCACATGGTGGAATAAATGAGCCCGATCATTTCATGAATTCGC
>DDOT01000158.1 GCA_002341815.1 Thiobacillus sp. UBA2487
AAGCCCGACAATTCTACAGGGTTTCATTTTTTTGTCAAGAAGCCGTGTGGTGAAAGCTGTGTGGTGATGCTGTTTTGTGGTGTGCAGGTTGTCATGCATGGTGGTTGCTTATCATGCCAAAGATTGCGCTGATCAGTACAACTAACCAAGGTGGCAGTTTCCATAACGCAAGTAATAAAAGATCTGTGATGGCGATACTGAAATCGGTGGCGGTGTAAATGGCGCTGGTCCATACCGGATGGTAAAAGGCGGAGAGCAGGATGCCAACGACGCTGGCGTTAATGCCTTGCATGGCGCGTTGCGCATTGGGAAGATGACGTATTCTTTCCCAGAAAGGGATTGCGCCAATGATCAACAGAAATGCGGGTAAAAAAATGGCCACCAGGCTGATGATGCCACCTGTCCAGCCTGTCGGGGTTTGTTGTCCAATGGCGCCCAAATAAGCGGCAAAACTGAACAAGGGGCCAGGTACGGCTTGGGCTGCTCCGTAACCGGCCATAAAATCATTATTGGTTACCCATCCGGCTTGAACAACAGATGCTTGCAGTAAAGGCAGTACAACATGCCCGCCACCAAATACCAAACAACCGGCTTGGTAAAAGGTATCGATGAATTGCACCAGATGGTTGTGGGTGTGTTCTGCGATGACAGGCAAGCCGATCAGCAGTCCGAACATCACAATCCATGCGATGGCTGCGTCGTGTAAGGTGACGGGGGTTTGCAAACGGGATGGGGGCGGTGGGGGTGTTTTTTTCAGGAGAATGGCGCCGATCAACCCGCTGGCGATGATGCTGCTGACTTGTCCGGTTGTGCCGGGCAGCAGGTTGACGAGCAGGGTCGAAGCCACGGCGATGGATGCGCGCTGTTTGTCTGGACACAGGGTTTTGCTCATTTGCCAGAGCGCTTGAGCAACAACAGCCACGGCGGCTATTTTAAGGCCGTGCAATACGCCACTGGCGTTTGCCAGTGCGCTGTGTTGCAGACCAAGACCAAATAAAATCATCAGGATACCGGATGGCAGGGTGAAGCCGATCCAAGCCGCAATTGCCCCAAGGTAACCTGCGCGAACCAGTCCTAGCGCAATTCCCGCCTGACTGCTGGCCGGACCGGGCAAAAATTGGCAGAGGCTTAGCAAGTCGGCATAGGCGTGTTCATCCAACCAGCGTCTTTTGTCAACGAATTCATGGCGAAAATAGCCGAGATGGGCGACCGGGCCACCAAACGAGGTAAGTCCCAGTCGTAGAAAGATGAAGAATACCCCGAGCAAGCGGTGGATTTTGTTGGTGGGAGCGGTGGATTGCAGCATTTTAAATTTTGGCAAGGTCATCACGGATTGATTTTATCTGATTTGTGGGTTATCAGGCTGCTATGCTGTTTTTTCTGTCTGTTTTTGCAATTTTGTTTTCCCAAACGCGATACCTTCGTTTATTCTCAGTAGTGTTGGGGAAGTCCTGCGTGATCATCACGCGAATTCATGAAATGATCGGGTTAAGATGTGGAGTGGAATAATTTGGCATGATAAACATGACTGATCGATTGCAACGTTTTTATAAGGCGGTACTAACCATCAATCGAATGATGGTTACGGTTCGTGATGAACAGGTGTTGTTCCGTGAGCTGTGTCGGGTATTGGTGGATGATGGCAATTTGGCCATGGTATGGCTTGGGCGGGTTGATGTAGAGAGTAAGCGGGTGATGCCCGTGTGCAGTTATGGCAAAGGGAGCCGTTTTTTGCAGGAGGTGGTGATTTCGGTAGATGATACGATACCGGAGGGGCGTGGCCCTACCAGTGATGCATGGCGCACAAAGCAACCCGTGGCGGTGAATGATTATTTGGAGGTGGCCTCATTACAGGTTTGGCGTGAGGTCGCGCAACGCTATGGTTGGCAGTCATGTGCATCTTTTCCTGTTTTACGGAATGGACAGGTGAGCGAAATTTTGGGGTTGTATCACCAAGCACCGCAGGCATTTGATGCGGATACCATTCAGTTGGTCAGCGCGTTGGCGGACACGGTTGCATTCACGTTGGACAATATTGATCGCGAAGTAACGCGCCATGATATTGAACTGGAACTTAAATTGGCCGCGCGGGTGTATACGTTCGGAAGTCAGGCCATGATGGTGCTGGATGAAGATGGGTTGATTGTGAGTGTGAACAAGGCGTTTGAATCAATGTCGGGTTTTTCGTCTGGTGAATTACATGGTCAAAAACCACCCATGGTGGATAGTTTGCAGAAAAACCCGTTGCATGCCCAATCAGGTGGTGTATTGGCTGAACAGTCGTTTTGGCAAGGACGCATGTGGGGTAAACGTCAAAATGGGGAGAGTTATCCGCAGTGGGTGACGATCAATCAAGTGCCTGCTTCAGATGAAATGCCATCGCGTTTGGTCGTAACGGTGTCCGATATCACCGATCAGGTCAAGTCGGAAGATATGATTTGGCGACAGGCCAATCTGGACATGTTGACCGGTTTGCCGAACCGTTTTTTATTAAATACGCGTATGGCAGAGTACTTGCAACGGGCTGCTGATCGGGGCGGTATTTTTCCGTTAGTGCTTTTTATTGATATTGACGCGTTCAAACAAATCAATGAATTGATGGGGCATCATGTTGGCGATATCTTGTTGGTGGAAATCGCGGGGCGGATTCGTGCGTGTGCAGGTGTCCGATCGCTGGTGACCCGACTGGGGGGCGATGAGTTTGTGGTGTTGTTGATGGCACCGTCACCAGAAGGACAAAAGGAATTAGCCGAATCAACGGGTCAGTGTTTGCTGGCTGCACTACGTCAGCCGTTTGATTTGGGTGACGCTGAGCGCAGCGTATATGTATCGGCATCTATCGGTGCAGCTTTTTATCCGCAAGATGGTGATAACGGCGCTGTTTTGTTACAGAAAGCCGAACAGGCCATGTATTCGGCCAAAACTGAGGGGCGTGATCGTATGGTGTTGTATACCAGCGGCATGCAAGAAGCAGCGATTGAGCGGGTTACCTTGCAGGCTGAATTGCGTCATGCCTTGCTTAAACATGAATTGTATTTGCAGTTTCAACCAATTGTCAGTATTGCAGATGGACGTATCGTGAAGGCCGAGGCGTTGCTGCGTTGGCGAAACGGGCGGCGAGGTTCGGTGAGTCCGGTTGAGTTTATTCCGCTAGCGGAAGAATCCGGTCTCATTGTATCGATTGGTGACTGGGTATTTCACGCATCTGCTGACTGGGTAAAGCGGATGTCACAGAAATTTGGTAATACGTTTCAGGTAAGTGTCAACATGTCACCGGTACAGTTCAAAGACTGTCAGGTTAATGTGGCAAACTGGTTGCAGTATCTTCAAACCAATAACTTGGCGACACAGCAGGTGGTGGTGGAAATTACGGAAGGGCTGCTGATGGATGTCGGTGCCGAAGTGTCGAAAAAGTTGCTGGATTTTCGTAATGCCGGGATACAGGTTGCGTTGGATGATTTTGGCACCGGTTATTCAAGTTTGTCGTACTTGCGGCGATTTGATATCGATTATCTCAAGATTGATCGTTCGTTTGTGAGTGGCATGACGCGCGATAATGCCGATGCCGATTTGGTAGAGGCAATTATTGCCATGGCCCATAAATTGGGCCTGAAGGTAGTCGCAGAAGGGGTAGAAACGGCTACTCAGCATGCCATGTTGCAA
>DDOT01000163.1:0-2425 GCA_002341815.1 Thiobacillus sp. UBA2487
GAGTTGGGCGCTTATGCACTAAAACCGGATGTGCGCATCATTGCACCTTGGCGGGAATGGGACCTGACATCGCGGGAAAAATTATTGGCTTATGCCGAACAGCATGGCATTCCGGTTGAAATGAAACACCGAAACGGCGGTAGCCCTTATAGTATGGATGCCAACTTGTTGCACATTTCGTATGAAGGGCGTGCGCTGGAAAATCCGGCCAGCGAACCGGAGGAAGATATGTGGCGCTGGACGGTGTCGCCCGAACAGGCGCCAGACCAGGCAGAATATTTGGAAATCGAATTTCGCAATGGCGATGTGGTGGCGTTGAATGGAGCNNTGGAGCGGCCATGAGTCCCGCCAGCGTATTGACGGAATTGAACCGATTGGGTGGTAAGCATGGTATCGGTCGATTGGATTTGGTTGAAAATCGCTATGTCGGCATGAAATCGCGTGGCTGTTATGAAACACCCGGTGGCAGTATTTTGCTGAAAGCACACCGCGCGATTGAATCGATTACACTCGATCGTGAAGTGGCGCATTTAAAAGACGAATTAATGCCGCGTTATGCCAGCCTGATTTACAACGGCTATTGGTGGAGTCCTGAACGGCGCATGTTGCAAACCATGATTGATGCTTCGCAAGCCACCGTTAATGGATGGGTGCGTCTCAAGTTATACAAGGGTAATGTGATGGTGGTGGGGCGTGATTCGGCCACTGATTCACTGTTTGATCCTGCCATTTCAACATTTGAAGATGATGCGGGTGCCTACCAACAGGCAGATGCAGGTGGTTTTATCAAATTACATGCCCTGCGCATGCGCATTGCTGCACGTTTGGCAGCCAAGAAGAAAGGGTGAGTCATGAGCCAGTTTGATCAGGTTAGTGTCATTAAACGCGCCAACATTTATTTTGATGGCAAGTGCGTATCGCATACCGTATTGTTGGCAAATGGCAGTAAAAAAACGGTCGGGGTGATCTTCCCTAGTGTGCTGACCTTCAACACGGGGGCGCCTGAAATCATGGAAATCAATGCCGGCGTTTGCCGTGTGCGCTTGCCCGGCCAAGACGATTGGCAGATCTTTACTGCCGGACAACGGTTTAGTGTGCCCGGAAACAGTTGTTTCGATATTGAAACGACAGAAACGTTGGATTATGTCTGCCATTTTGTTGTTGATGCATAACCAAGGGGGCATTCTGGTATGTTGTCCGGATTGAATGGTGAGTGGCTCAGTTTGTTGACTTGTGCCGCCATGATTATGGCATATCAGTTTTTTCTTGCAGCCAAACTCAAATCGAAACCAACATATACCATACAAGCCGTAAATCGGTTGGCCCGTACGGCTTGGGTTGAGTATATTATGAGCGAGCAGTTGGATATTCTGGCCATACAAACCTTGCGTAATTCAACCATGGCGGCAACTTTTTTGGCATCAACGGCTGTGTTGTTGATCATTGGCGTGTTAAATCTCAGTGGTCAGAGCAACAATTTAAGCACCACATGGCATATTTTTGGTTCGCATGGCGCAACCGTGGCTGAAATGTGGTCATTTAAATTATTGTTTTTGCTGATTGATTTATTTGTGGCGTTTTTCTGTTTTTCGATGTCGATTCGTATTTATACCCACGTCGGTTATATGATTAATGTGCCGGTAAACCAGCGTCATCACGCCATCACCCCGCAACATGTCGCCGCCCATTTGAATCGGGCCGGCTTGTTTTATAGTTGGGGCAACCGCGCGTATTACTATTTTGTTCCGCTGGTATTTTGGTTGTTTAGTGCAGAGTTCATGGTGTTGGCAACGGTGCTGTTGTTGTGGGTGTTGTATTTTCTGGATCGGGCACCGCAATTGTTGGCAGATGATTACGTGTAAGGAGTTGCATTTTGCCGAGTTTTGACATTGTTTCTGAGGTTGATAAACAAGAAGTGCGTAATGCGGTTGAACAAACCAATAAAGAAGTGTCTACCCGCTTTGATTTTAAGGGATCGGATGCGCGGGTGGAGCAAAGTGATTATGCGTTGACCCTGTTTGCGGATGATGATTTCAAGCTTGAACAAGTGCAAGATGTGCTATCTGCCAAGTTGATCAAACGGGGTGTCGATATTAAATGCCTGGAAGTCGGCGATGCGGAAAAGATATCGGGCAACAAGATGAAGCGTGGCATCACGGTGCGCACGGGTGTTGAGTCTGAACTGGCCAAAAAACTGGTTAGAATCATCAAAGACAGCAAGCTGAAGGTGCAGGCCAGTATTCAAGGCGATGCGGTGCGCGTTACGGGCGCCAAGCGTGATGTGTTGCAAGAAACCATTGCCTTGGTGCGCAAGCAGATTGCGGATTTTCCATTGCAGTTCCAGAATTTTCGCGATTAACGGGATGTAATGGTTGCCAGACGTAATTTGTGTGGTCTGTTAACCCGATCTTTTCATAAATTCGCG
>DDOT01000163.1:2460-4381 GCA_002341815.1 Thiobacillus sp. UBA2487
CGTCGTGATTCATACGCCCAATTGAATAAGATTTCAATATGGAACCCAAGTGAGGGCGCGCGTTAAATTATGAAAAGATCGGGTTAAGGTGTGGCGCATTCTGGTATGCTGGCGGTAATGGAAGACAACTCTGATATCAAGGACACTCATATGATCATACGTGACATTCTGACCGTTAAAGAAGGTGTGTTGTATTCTGTGACGCCCGAGCAAACAGTGGCAGATGCGCTGGCGCAAATGGTGCAGGCAGATGCGGGTTCGCTGGTGGTGCATCGTGACGGGTTTATGGTGGGGTTGATTACCGAGCGCGATTTGTTGCGCGGTATCAATAAGTACGGTGCTTCAGCGTTGCAGATGTCCGTCAGTGAATTGATGGTCAGCGAACCTATTATCGGAAGTCCGGACGATACCATCGATTATGTGCGTGGCGTGATGACCGAAAATCGCATCAGTCATCTTCCGGTGATGGAGGGTGATAATCTGGCAGGCGTCATTTCATTCCATGATGTGGCCAAGGCATGCATGAATGCGATTGACTTTGAAAACCGGTTGCTTAAACGTTACATCAAGCATTGGCCCGGTGATCAAGAGGCGTAAGCAAATTCGTCGTTGTTACCGATCGGGTTAATAGCGATTGTGGCTGCGCATGGCACGCTGAATTTCACGTTGGGTATCGCGTTGCTTGATGGTGTCGCGCTTGTCATGTTCTTTTTTGCCTTTGGCAAGACCGATTTCAAGTTTGATGCGCGACTTTTTATAATGCAGGTTCAACGGAACCAGCGTGTAGCCGGCGCGTTCGACCTTACCGATCAGTTTGCTGATTTCTTCTGCGTGCAGCAATAATTTGCGCGTCCGTGTCGCGTCTGGATGAATATGGGTGGACGCGGTTGGTAACGCACTAATGTGCGCGCCAATTAGAAAAACCTCGCCACTTTTGATGACAACATATGCTTCCTTGAGTTGAACGCGGCCGGCACGTATGGCTTTTGCCTCCCAACCTTCAAGCATGAGACCCGCCTCATACTTTTCCTCGATAAAGTAGTCATGCCAAGCCTTTTTGTTTTCTGCGATGCTCATACACATTTTTCCTGTAATCGGTTATTCTAACAGTTTTTTCGCATTGTACGTTTATGGCGCTGGTCAATAAATCATTGCTGGTAGAGCATAGTGCCCGGCAAATGTTTGATCTGGTGGATCGGGTAGAAGATTACCCTGCGTTTTTGCCCTGGTGTGGTGGGGCACGGGTCTCATTCCGCAGCGAAGAACGCTTGATCGCCAGTATCGATATCAATTACATGCATGTCAAACAAACGTTCAGCACAGAGAACAGTAACGAACGTCCGGGACTGATTCGTATGCGTTTGCTGGATGGTCCGTTTCGTCAACTGGATGGCGAATGGCGTTTTAAAAGCCTGGGGGACTCGGCTTGCAAAATTGAATTTGTTTTGCACTACGAATTTTCCAGCAAATTGCTGGATAGCGTGCTGGGTCCGGTTTTCAGCTACATTGCCAATAGTTTCGTTGAGGCATTCATTCAACGTGCAGAGCAGGTGTATGGTCTATCATGAGCGAACAACAGATCAAGGTTGAAGTGGCGTATGCCAAATCAGATATCCAGTTGATATTGCCGGTTGAATTGCCGGTTGGTGGTACTGCGCGTCAGGCGGTTGAGTTGTCAGGGCTGTTAACCCGGTTCCCGGAAATAGATTTGGTAACCACCCGCATGGGTGTGTTTGGCAAAGCCATCAAGCCGGATCAGGTGCTGCGGGAAAAAGACCGGGTTGAGTTATATCGTCCCTTGATTGCCGATCCGAAAGAGGTGCGCAGACAGCGTGCAGAGGCTGGCAAAGTCATGAAAAAAGGTGGTGGCGAGATTTAACCCGATCTTTTCATGAATTCGCGTGATGATCACGCAGTATTT
>DDOT01000168.1 GCA_002341815.1 Thiobacillus sp. UBA2487
CCAATGGGTTCACCAATCGTGAGCACGATCAAATCACCTTCGCGCACGGCGCCACGCCGGCGCAGCTCTTCTTCGGCTGCAATCAGCAGGGCATCACGGTCAGTGCTGTCTTGCTGGAAGTTGATCGGATACACCCCACGGTACAGGGTGCATTTGCGACGTGTGGCTACCTCAGGTGTCAACGCGTAAATCGGTACAGCGGTACTGATGCGTGACATCCACAGACAGGTAGAGCCCGATTGGGTGAGCGCTGCAATTGCACGTACGTTTTCCAGATGGGTTGCGGTGAAAATCGCGGTGGTGGCAATCGACTCATCTACCTTGTTGACGTCAGCAGACAATCGGTTGCTGTTGAATTCAAGCTCGCGTTCTTTTTCAGCTTCCAGGCAGACCCGGTGCATGGCGCCGATGGCTTCCAACGGAAAATTGCCGGCGGCGGTTTCTGCGGAAAGCATCACGGCANNGGCATCGGTGCCATCCAGCACGGCATTTGCCACGTCAGACACTTCGGCACGGGTAGGAATCGGATTTTGAATCATGGATTCCAGCATTTGCGTGGCTGTGATTACCGGACGGTTATACTTGTGTGCCATGCGGATGATTTTCTTCTGCAAGGCAGGCACGGCAGCATCACCGACTTCTACGCCCAGATCACCACGCGCAACCATGACGGCATCTGAGGCAATCACGATTTCTTCCAGTGCTTCAATGGCTTCTGCGCGTTCGATTTTGGCAACCAGCATGCCGTATCCGCCGGCATCGCGCAACAGTTTGCGCGCATAGTGCATATCGTCTGCTGAGCGCGGGAAAGAGACTGCGACATAATCCGCCTGAAAAGATGCGGCTGTTTTAATGTCTTCCATGTCTTTTGCGGTTAATGCGGCTGCCGACAAGCCGCCGCCTTTCCGGTTGATGCCCTTGTTATTGGACAGGGGACCGCCCTGAATCACGCGGCAGTGGATTTCATTACCCACCACTTCTTCCACCCACATTTCAACCCGGCCATCATCCAGTAGCAGGGTGGCACCGCGTTCAAGATCACGCGGCAACTCTTTGTAGTCTAGTCCAACCCGTTCCTGATTGCCGAGTGTGCAATCGGCATCCAGAATAAATTTGTCGCCATTGGCCAGCATGATTTTGTTATCGGCAAACTTGCCGATACGGATTTTCGGTCCTTGCAAATCGGCCAGCACGCCAATGGCCCGGCCTCGGGCACGTGCCAACGAACGCACGAGCTCTGCCCGGTCAATGTGATCTTGCGCCGCACCATGGGAAAAATTCAGACGGACCACGTCCAGTCCGGCTTCCATCATTTTGTCGAGCACTTTGGCATCATTCGATGCGGGGCCCAGGGTGGCAACAATCTTGGTTCTGCGTAACATGAATAGTCTTTCGATGGTGACGTAAAAAGGCCGAGGCACTGCCCCGGCGCTGCTGTCACAGCTTATTTTGCTGCGCGTTGTTCGAGAATTTCAACTGCCGGTAAAACCTTGCCTTCCAAAAACTCAAGGAAAGCGCCGCCCGCAGTGGAAATATACGAGATTTTGTCATAGATGTCGTATTTTTGGATAGCGGCAATCGTATCACCACCACCAGCCAAGGTAAATGCCTTGGTGTGGGCGATGGCGGTTGCAATGGTTTTTGTACCTTCGCCGAATTGGTCAAATTCAAAGACGCCTACCGGACCATTCCATACCACTGTGCCGGCCTGCATGATGATATCAGCCAGAACTTTGGCAGAATCAGGGCCGATATCAAAAATCATGTCGTCATCGTCGACTTGATCGGCAGATTTCAAGACAGCAGGTTCATTGGCATCAAACTTTTTACCGCACACCACATCGGTTGCAACCGGAATGCTGGCGCCACGCGCCTGCATTTTTTTCATCAGGGACTGGGCGGTGGGAACCAAATCTTGTTCGCACAATGATTTGCCGACTTTTTTACCGGAGGCCAAAATGAACGTGTTGGCAATACCACCACCGACCACCATCTGGTCCACTTTTTCTGACAACGATTCCAGTACGGTCAGTTTGGTAGAAACCTTCGATCCGCCAACAATGGCTACCATGGGTCGTGCCGGGTTGGCCAGTGCGCGGTTCAGTGCATCGAGTTCTTCAGTCAACAAAATGCCGGCAGCGGCAATGGGAGCAAACTTGGCAACACCATGTGTTGACGCTTCAGCGCGGTGGGCTGTGCCAAAGGCATCCATCACGAAGATATCGCACAATGCGGCATATTTTTGTGCGGTGGCATCCACGTTTTTCTTTTCACCGACGTTGACACGCACATTCTCCAGCAAGACCAACTCGCCTTCCGCTACATCGAATCCGCCATCGACCCAGTTGGCGATCAAGCGCACGGGTTTGCCCAGTTTGGCTGACAGTACATCAGCAACCGGCTGCAGTGAATCTTCCGGTTTGAATTCGCCTTCGGTCGGGCGCCCTAAATGGCTGGTTACCATAACCCGTGCGCCCGCATTCAGGCAATGCTCGATGGTGCGCATGGAAGCGGTGATACGTGCGTCGGAAGTGACCTTGCCATCAGCAACCGGGACGTTCATGTCTGCACGAATGAACACGCGTTTGCCTTTGAGATCGAGGTCGGTGATGCGGATAAATTGGGTCATGTCATTTCCTCAAGGTTAAATGTTCAGGACTGAAATTTTTACTGGTTGTCCTGCACAGGCGGTTTCAATCCTGAACATTCAAAAAACCGACCGGTCTTGTGAACCGGTCGGGTATTGCCGTATTACTTGGCCATTACGCGAACCATTTCCAGCACTTTGCAGGAATAGCCCCATTCGTTGTCGTACCAGGAAATCAGCTTGACGAAGGTGCCGTCCAGCGCAATACCGGCTTCGGCGTCAAACGTAGAGGTGCATGATTCGCCACGGAAGTCGGTCGATACCACTTTGTCGGTGGTGTAACCCAGCACACCCTTCATTTCGCCTTCGGCCGCGGCCTTCATGGCCTTGCAGATGTCTTCGTAAGTGGCTTCTTTGTTCAATTCAACGGTCAAGTCAACCACAGACACGTCGGATGTCGGTACGCGGAACGACATGCCGGTGAGTTTTTTGTTCAACTCGGGGATGACCTTGCCAACTGCTTTGGCTGCACCGGTGCTGGAAGGAATGATGTTTTCCAGAATACCGCGACCGCCGCGCCAGTCTTTGTTGGAAGGACCATCAACGGTTTTTTGGGTGGCGGTGGCTGCGTGCACGGTGGTCATCAGGCCACGCTTGATGCCGAAGGCGTCATTGATCACCTTGGCGATCGGTGCCAGACAGTTGGTGGTGCAAGATGCATTTGAGATGATGTTTTCACCGGCGTAGGTCTTGTGGTTTACGCCGTACACGAACATCGGGGTGTCGTCCTTGGACGGGGCCGACATGATGACTTTTTTGGCGCCTGCAGCGATGTGTGCTTCACAGGTTTCTTTGGTGAGAAACAGTCCGGTGGATTCAACCACAATATCGGCACCCACATCACCCCAAGCCAGTTCGGCAGGGTTTTTTACAGCGGTCAGACGGATTTTCTTGCCGTTTACGACCAAGGTGTTGCCTTCTACAGAAACATCGCCTTTGAAGGGACCATGCACAGAATCATGCTTCAGCATGTAAGCCAGGTATTCTGGTTCCAACAGGTCGTTGATACCAACCACTTCGATATCGGAAAAATCTTTGATAGCAGCACGAAATACCATGCGACCGATACGACCAAAACCGTTGATGCCTACTTTGATTGCCATTGGTGACACTCCATGTCAAGTTAAAAATATAGTTGTGCGTGCGGCGTTGCCTCAAGCCGCACGGGATGGTGACGGATTACAGCACGCGTTTAACCGTGTTGACCACATTGTCCACGGTAAAGCCGAAGTGCTTGAACAATTCACCGGCAGGTGCAGATTCACCAAACGTATCCATGCCCACCACAGCGCCTTCCAGGCCGACATATTTATGCCAGAACCCGGTAACGCCGGCTTCGATGGCAACGCGCACCACGCCTTTTGGCAAGACACTGTTTTTGTAATCAGCGTCTTGGCGATCGAAGACATTGGTGGACGGCATGGATACCACGCGGGTAGGAATCCCTTCGGCAGCCAAGGACTCTTGCGCTTTGAGCGCCAATTCCACTTCGGAACCGGTTGCAATCAACACCGCTTTGGCGTTGTCCATGTTTTTCAGCACGTAACCGCCGCGTGCGACATTGGCGATGGTGCTGTCGTTGCGTGCGACGAAAGGCAGGTTTTGCCGGCTTAACACCAGGCATGTTGGGCCGTTGGCACGGCTCACCCCTTGACCCCAGGCCACAATGGTTTCAACCGTGTCGCACGGGCGCCACAAATCCATGTTGGGGATCATGCGCAGGGTTGCAGTTTGTTCTACTGGTTGGTGGGTCGGGCCGTCTTCGCCCAAGCCGATGGAATCGTGGGTGAATACGTAGATAACGCGTTGACGCATCAGGGCCGACATGCGCAGTGCATTGCGCGCATATTCGGAGAACATCAGGAAAGTACCGCCGAATGGCAGCAATCCGCCATGCAGCGCCATACCGTTCATGATGTGCGACATGCCGAATTCACGTACGCCATACGAAATGTAATTACCGGTTTCTTTGCCGTGCACATGATGGCAGCCGGTCCAGTTGGTGAGATTGGAACCGGTCAGGTCGGCAGAACCGCCCAAAAATTCAGGCAGGGCGGGTGCCAAGGCGTTGATGGCGATTTGCGATGCTTTGCGGGTGGCAACCGTTTCGCCTTTGGCGTTGATCGTGCTGATTGCTTGTTGCAGGAAGTGTTCCCAGTTGGCGGGCAGTTCGCCGGCCATACGGCGGGTAAATTCGCCGGCCTCGTCGGGATACGCTTCGGCATAAGCAGAAAACTTGTTGTTCCACAGTTCTTCCAGCCCTTCACCTTTGACGCGGGCATCCCAGCCTTCGTACACGTCAGCAGGAATTTCGAAGGGTGGGTGATTCCAACCGATGTGCGCGCGCGTAGCGGCTATTTCTGCAGCACCCAATGCGGCACCGTGAACATCATGGGTGCCTTCTTTGTTGGGCGATCCTTTGCCAATCACAGTTTTGCAGCAGATCAGGCTGGGTTTGTCGGTAACCGCTTTGGCGGCTTGTACGGCTGCATCAATTGCAACAGCATCATGACCATCTACACCGGCAATCACATGCCAGCCATAGGCTTCGAAGCGTTTTGGCGTGTTGTCGGTGAACCAGCCTTCTACGTGACCATCAATTGAAATGCCGTTGTCATCCCAGAACGCAATCAGTTTGCCCAAACCCCATGTGCCGGCCAGCGCACACGCTTCGTGGGAAATGCCTTCCATCATGCAACCGTCACCCATGAATACATAGGTGTGATGGTTAACGATGTCGTGATCCGGTTTGTTGAATTGCGCCGCTAACAGTTTTTCTGCCATCGCCATGCCAACAGCGTTGGTAATGCCTTGCCCCAGCGGACCGGTGGTGGTTTCAACCCCTGGCGTGTAACCATACTCCGGGTGGCCGGGGGTTTTGGAGTGCATTTGGCGGAAACGCTTGATTTCTTCAATGGGCAAATCGTAGCCGGTCAGGTGCAGCAGTGCATAAATCAGCATCGAGCCGTGGCCATTGGACAGCACAAAACGATCACGGTCTGCCCACTTGGGGTTGGCCGGGTTGTGACGCAGGTGGTGATTCCACACAACTTCGGCAATTTCCGCCATGCCCATGGGGGCACCGGGGTGGCCTGATTTGGCCTGTTCCACTGCATCCATCGCCAGCGCGCGAATGGCGTTTGCGAGATCGTTACGAGTTGCCATTTGATTTCCTTGGAAGTTTGAGAAATGGGTAGTCAATGCGACGTCAGTATTTAAATATGTATGGATTATCGCTGAGAGCAGACAATTCGGCAAGCACTCGAAAAACTGTCATAACGGTGTGATATTGCACCTTGTATTCTTCGTTTTTAACGTCGATCAGCGTGAACTCGGGATAAACTCTTCATAGCTGCCCAGTAACGCAGCGTCTATCCACGCACACCACGTGGCGTACAAATCAGCATCTCCCGCAGCGATCACTGAGCGTTGCCAAGGGTCGTCAGTCCAAAAATTTTCGTGGCGCAATGACCGAAAATGTCCACCTGCCTCGGCCAGAATCAAGCACCCTGCTGCGTAATCCCATAATTTTTGCCCGCCGTGCAAGTAGAGGTCGAGACGACCGGCAGCCACATAACACCAGTCCAATGTGCTGGCGCCAAAGTTGCGTTGTGAGCTGAATGGCGGATCAGTAGCCAGTTCCAGTGCAAGGTTGCGAGGTAAGCGCTTGTATTCAACGCCTGCCATGGAGTGATGCAGGCTGTGATCTTTGCGGGCCAGCGGTAAGGGGGTGCCGTTGAGCCATGCGCCTTTGCCGGTTTCTGCGCTGAACATTTCATCCAGTACCGGATCGTAAATCACCCCCAGCACACTGACCCCGTTACGCAACAAGGCTACTGAAATTGCAAAATAGGGAATGCCATGCACAAAATTCGAGGTGCCATCAATCGGGTCGATGCACCATACCCCATCTTTGCCGGCCTCCCAATTCGCAATGTGTTCGTCTTCGCTCATTTCCTCGCCAATCACCGGACAGGGGCAGATTTGCTGAAGAGCAGTAATCAGGGCGTTTTGACAGGCCATGTCAGCTTCGGTAAACAGGCTGCCATCCGCCTTGTGGGTATGTGCCACCTTGAGGTAGCGCGGCATTACCTCGCGTTGGGCAATGGTTTTGACGGCATTTCGTACCTGTTCCAGCATGGGAGAACCCTCCGGCATTATTTCCATTTGATAGAGCAACCCATGCTCGGGATTTGCTCCAATGGCCCTTGTTGGGTGGTTGCAACCTGCACCATGGCCTCAAACAAATCACGGCGAACGCCATCGGGGGCGGTGTCTTTGCGTGATGCATCAAAGCGTCCCCGGTACTGCAATTGACCTGCACGGTTCAAACCAAAAAAATCAGGTGTGCAGACTGCATGGTAAGCTTGGGCAACTTGCTGGGAGTCGTCCAGCACATAGGCAAACGGAAATTGCCGATCGCTGGCGATGCGCTGCATGTTTTCGAAACTGTCCTCCGGATAATCGGCCGGATCGTTCGACATAATCGCAATGCTGTTGATGCCATGCTGATCGCGTAATTCGGCAGTGTCGCGAATCAGGCGAGGCAAAATTGCTTGTACATACGGGCAATGGTTACAGATAAACATGACCAGCAAACCATTTTTACCCATGCTGCCGGCAAGGGAATGATGTTTGCCATCGGTGCCTGGCAGATTGAATTCGGGGGCTTGCCAACCAAACTGGCAGATCGGGGTTTGAAGGCTGACCATAAAAATTGCTCCAGCGCTGATTTAGTCAATATCTGACGATGATATCATGGCTGGCAGTTCGTTTGTAGGTTAGCCAGACAGGATGATACCCAGATTTTTTGTGCCAAACGTGGCAGCACAATTTCCTTTGTTTGCCTTGCCGGCTGAGTCCGCCCATCACGCCGTGCGTGTGTTGCGCATGGCTGAGGGCGACTCTTTGATTTTGTTCGACGGCAGCGGTCAGGAGTGGCCGGCGCTGATTCACGCGATTACGCGTCAAGCGGTTACAGTAACGTGTCATGCGCCTGTTGCCGTGTCGCGCGAATCGCCATTGCGCATTACATTATTACAGGGAATATCCTCGGGAGACCGGATGGATTACACCTTGCAAAAAGCGGTGGAATTAGGGGTAAGCCGAATCGTGCCACTGGCTTGTGAGCGTAGCGTGGTGCGGTTGACCGGGGAACGGGCGGAAAAGCGTCGGCAGCATTGGCAGCAATTGGTGGTGGCGGCCTGTGAGCAATGTGGTCGCAACGTGATTCCCGCAGTTGCCGACCTAACGCGATTTGCGGATGGCTTGTCAGTGGCGCAGGGCTGCCTGGCGCTATTGATGGATCCGCGTGCCATCGTCAGCATGGCAGATTTGCCGATGCCCAATCAAGCGGTTGTGTTACTGGCTGGCCCGGAAGGTGGTTTCAGTCCGGCTGAAGAAGGAGCTGCTTTGGCAGCGGGATTTACCGGGGTGCGTTTTGGTCCGCGTATTTTGCGCACCGAAACCGCGGCTGTTGCTGGCATATCCTTGATGCAAGGCTTGTGGGGGGATCTGGCGCGTTGATCGGTATTTTTCGCTAATCTTCATGGAACAGTTTACTCTGCTCGGTACGGTCTGCCTTGGACAAACACACGATGCCTTCAGAGGTGATATGCAGTCGGTCCTGCAGAAACCAGCGGATCGCCTCAGGCAGGACACGATGTTCGGCTACCAATACCCGGCTGGCTAAAATATCCTCGGTATCGTCACTTTTTACCTGAACGGCCGCTTGTACGATAATCGGGCCGTGATCCAGTTTTGGGGTGACAAAATGCACGGTACAACCATGGATCCGCACGCCATCGGCCAGCACATGACGATGGGTGTGCAGACCGGGATAGGCGGGCAGGAGCGATGGGTGAATATTGATCAACCGCCCCGCGTAATGCTGGACAAACACATCTGACAAAATCCGCATATAACCGGCCAAGACCACCAGATCCGGTTGGAAGGGGTCAATTGCATCGCGCAATGCCATGTCAAACGACAGACGATCGGCAAAATCAACTTGTCGTAATGCAACCGTCGGTATTTGGCGGCTGTGTGCCAATGCCAGTCCGCTGGCATCGGGATTGTTGGTGATGACAGCGCAGACCGGCAGACCGGCAGCCAAAATGGCGGCCAGATTGCTGCCCCGACCGGAAATCAACACAACGATGCGCTGGCTCATGACATGCCGTGACTGCTCAGCAGTTCTTCATAATTGCCGTTGAATACATCGGCATGCTGGTTGCGAATGTCAATGATGCGGTCGGCCAGCGACGAGACAAAAGAACGGTCATGCGATACGAAAATCACCGTCCCTTTGAATAGTTCGAGAGCGGTGTTGATGGATTCAATGGATTCCATGTCAAGGTGGTTGGTGGGTTCGTCCATCACCAGCACATTACTGCGCGAGAGCATCAGTTTGCCAAACAACATGCGTCCTTGTTCACCGCCAGAGAGCACACGAACCGATTTTTTGACATCGTCGCCCGAAAACAGCAGTTTACCGAGTACGCTGCGGATGGCTTGATCGTCATCGCCCGGTTGTCCCCATTGCTTCATCCAGTCAAACAGGTTGAGATCGGTCTCAAAATCTTCCGAATGATCTTGCGCGTAATAGCCGGTTTTTGCATTTTCCGACCATTTTATGTGGCCGCCGAGTGCCGGGATTTCGCCAAGCAGCGTCTTGATTAATGTTGATTTGCCCACGCCGTTTTCACCTACGATGGCGATGCGGTTACCGGCCTCAATAATCAAGTCGAGTCGGTCGAACAAAGGGGCATCATAGCCGATGGTCAGGTTTTCAATTTCCACCACATTGCGGTGCAGTTGTTTTTCCTGTTCGAAACGAATATACGGGTATTGGCGCGATGACGGGGTCAGCACGGTCATGTCTTGTTTAAGCTTGTCGATTTGTTTCAAACGCGACGTGGCTTGGCGTGCTTTAGAGGCATTGGCCGAAAAACGCGACACAAACGTTTGCAATTCTGAAATTTTTTCCTTGGCGCGTGCATTGGCGGCTTGATCGCGTTCGCGCGATTGTTGGGCAGCCTGCATGTATTCGTCATAATTACCGGGAAAGATCTGGATCTTGCCATAATCAAGATCGGCCATGTGGGTGCAAATCGAATTCAGGAAGTGGCGATCATGCGAAATAATGATCATGGTGCAATCGCGTTCGTCCAGCACATGTTCCAGCCAGCGAATCGTATTGATGTCCAGGTTATTGGTCGGTTCGTCCAGCAGCATGATATCCGGGTTGCCAAACAGCACTTGCGCCAGCAATACGCGCAGTTTCCAGCCGGGCGCCACCGCCGACATCAATCCACTGTGCTGGCCGGACGGAATACCCAGTCCCAGCAGCAGCTCGCCGGCGCGTGCTTCGGCAGAATAGCCATCCAGCTCGGCAAACACGCCTTCCAGTTCGGCCGCCCGCATGTAGTCATCTTCGCTGGCTTCCGGGTTGGCATAAATACTGTCTTTTTCATGCTTGACCGCCCACAATTCGGCATCACCTTGCATGACGACATCCAGCACGACTTGATCTTCATACGCAAATTGGTCTTGGCGCAGCCAGCCCAGTTTTTCACCCGGGTCGAGGCTGATATGGCCACTGGTGGGTGTCAGTTGCCCTGCCATGATTTTCATGAATGTGGATTTTCCGCAGCCGTTAGCGCCAATCAGGCCATAACGGTTGCCATCACCGAATTTGACGGTGACGTTTTCAAACAGGGGCTTGGCGCCAAACTGAATGGTAATGCCTTGTGTCGCAAGCACGATAAAATTCCGGTTAAAACGAAAGACCGCATTTTACAATGAAGCGGGGGGTTACTGCGAGCGATAAAAAATCAACCAGATTGAGAATTAATATGACAGCCCGGCGCTCACTGCGGTTCTTGCTCCGTTGGTGCTTTGTCCTTGCGGACATACGGGAATTTTACATGACCATACCGGATTACCAAAATGGCAAGTGCCAGCAACACAATTGCAAAACTGACCGCCAGCATGCGGATTTCGGTCATGGTTTTCATTTCCAGAATGATATAACGTGCCAACGCGACAATGGCGATGTATAAAGGGAAGCGCACCGGCATTTCGNNGGTCATGGTTTTCATTTCCAGAATCACGTAACGTGCCAGCGCAACAATAGCAATATACAAGGGAAAGCGCACCGGCATTTCCCCTTGCGTGTAATAGCGCTGTACCATGGCAATTACTTCAAGATACAAAAACAACCGCAGCAAGTCGGTCAGTGTGACGGTACGGCTGGCCACCATATCAAACACATCGTCGCCCATCGACAACACGGTGGCAATGGAAATGACCAA
>DDOT01000006.1 GCA_002341815.1 Thiobacillus sp. UBA2487
AGATCTAGCTACAAAACATCAACTTTACGGTTGGTTAATCTTAACCGATTCTCAACATTTCCCTGGCATGCGCGCGCGTGGCCTCGGTGATTTGTACGCCACCCAACATGCGAGACACCTCTTCCACACGGCCTTCTGCATCCAGCACCGTCAACTGACTGATTATGCCATCTTGCTCACGCGACTTGCTCACCTGAAGATGGTGCTGGCCCAGCGCGGCCACTTGCGGTAAATGGGTGATACAAATCACCTGTCGACTCTGCGCCAACTGGCGCAACAAACGGCCGACCATTTCTGCAACGCCACCACCTATCCCCACATCCACTTCATCGAACACCAGCACCGGCACTGACGCCACCCGACTCACGGCTGTTTGCAACGCCAGACTGATACGCGATAACTCACCGCCAGAGGCCACCTTGGCCAACGGGCGCAATTCAGCGGTCGAATGGCTGGCCACCAGAAATGTAACCTGTTCCAAGCCGCCAACATACCCATCGACTACCGGTTCCAAGCCCACACGAAATACACCACCGGCCAGCGCCAACTGTTGCATCAACTCACTAACGTCAGTCGACAAGCGATCTGCCGCCTGTTGCCGCATATCAGACAAACGCATCGCCTGAGCGCGCCATTTGGCTTCAGCGTCTTTTGCCAAACCAGCCAATCGTGTGGTGTCGGCCAAGGTTTCCAGTGCGGACAATCGTTGGCAGGCCGTTGCGAGCACCTCGGCCAACTCATGCGGTTGTACCCGATATTTACGGGCAGCCGATATTACGGCTGCGATACGTTGCTCCATGTCTTGCAGACTGGCGGCATCAACGTCAAGATGCTCCGCTGAATAGCGCAGCACATGCAACGTTTCTCCCAATTCCGCCTGCATAGACGATAACAAAGCATGGGCAGGCTGCAACCTTGCATCCCAAGCCAGCATGCTTTCCAGTTGACTCACTGCTTGTTGCAGCAAGCCATCAACAGATGGCTCACCCTCCACCAGCCATTGCTGAATCATGGTCAGGCCATTGGCCAATTGAGCCGCATGTGCCATGCGATCATGCTCGGCTTGCAGCGTTTCCCACTGGTCGGCATGGAAACCCAACTGCTGCAAATCCTCAACCTGCCAGCGCAAACGCTCGGCTTCCAGCGCAGAATCCGCTTGCACGCGCTCTGCCTCAGCCAAGGTTTGTAATGCCGACTGCCAGTCACGATATGCCTCTGCCACACCCTGCGCCAAAACAGTGGCACCGGCAAACGCATCCAGTATTTGCCGCTGGGCAACCGACTTAAGCAATGATTGGTGGGCATGCTGACCATGCAGATCTACCAGAAATTCACCCGCTTCGCGCAATTGCTGTAGGGTAACCTGACGGCCATTGATAAAACAGCGGGAGCGACCGCCGGCATCAATCAAGCGCCGCATAACGCATAACCCATCGTCATCCAGACCTTGATCGATCAGCCAATCCTGTAACGAGCCATCCGCATCGAACACGGCTTCAATTTCGCAGCGTTGACTGCCTGCGCGGATGACACCGGCGTCAGCCCGATCACCAACCGCCAACGCTAACGCGTCTGCCAACAGTGACTTGCCAGCCCCCGTCTCTCCGGTCAGCACCGTGAAGCCATTGGAAAAATGAATTTCCAGCCGATCAACGATCACAAAATCGCGTAATGCAAGCGATTGCAACATCAGAGCTTCTTTCCCCAGTACAGTTTTTCACGCAAGGTACGGTAATAACTATAATGCCGTGGGTGCAACAGGCGAACCGGTGACGGTGCGCGGGTGATACGCACCAGATCACCCATGCGGATATCACAATGGCGTTGGCCATCGAAATGCACGCGCGCATCATCTGCATGCGTCAACTCCAACTCAACCACGGCTTGGCTATTCACCACGATCGGGCGTGCAGTCAAGGTATGCGCGCAAATTGGCACCAAGACAAATGCTTCCAAACTGGGATGCAGAATCGGCCCGCCCGCCGACAAGGCATATGCCGTTGAACCGGTCGGTGTTGCGATCACTAACCCGTCCGAACGCTGGCTATAGACAAATTCACCATCGATGCGCACGCCAAACTCAATCACACGACCACTCGCGCCTTTGCTAACCACGACATCATTCAACGCACAGGCCGAAAAAATCGTTTTTTCCTGCCGCACGATCGAGGTGTCCAGCAACAAACGATCTTCTTCTTCAAATTCGCCATCCAGCACCTTAGCCAAGGTGTCAAACATACGATCCTGCGACACGTCAGTCAAAAAGCCGAGCCGTCCCTGATTCACCCCCAACAAGGGCACCGTGTATCCCGCCAATGCGCGCGCGATGGACAAAATGGTCCCGTCCCCCCCCAATACAATGACCAAATCGGCGCGTTCACCAATTTCAATCAACCCGGCCGTGGCATGATCCCCAATTCCCAATAAATTGGCTGTATTATGTGCGATAAGCACAACGTAACCTCGCTGACGAAGAAAGTCGGCCAAATCGGTTAAATGACTCTCTTCAGGCGTCGCATTCTCATATTTGCCCACCAGGGCTATGGTCTTAAAACGTTTAGGCATGGTTTGCACTTTATATCGACGAGACTCCGGTTGGTGGATTTTTTTGTACAATAACACGCATGTTAAATGAACGCGCACAAATTCTGCTAAAAGCGTTGGTCGAGCGATACATCGCAGATGGGCAACCAGTCGGCTCTCGTTCGCTCGCTCAATATACCAGCCTTGACCTGAGCCCGGCTTCCATCCGTCATGTAATGGCCGATCTGGAAGATATGGGTTTGGTCGCCAGCCCGCACCATTCTGCCGGACGCGTACCTACTGCACAAGGCTTTCAGTTTTTTGTCGATCGCTTAATGACCGCCCAACCACTAGAATCTCTGGAAATCAACCGTTTGAAAGCCAGTTTTAGTGAAAGCGATCCGGACCGCGTCCTGGAACAAACCTCGCATTTATTATCGCAATTAACCCGTTTTGCCGGCATTGTGATGGTACCACGCCGCCAGAATACTGCGTTTCGACAAATTGAGTTTTTGCATCTGGGTAACAAACGCGTCTTGTTAATTATCATCAGCACCGATGGCGATGTACAAAACCGGATCCTGCAGACCGATCGACAATACAGCAATCAAGAATTGCAACAGGTGGCGCAATTATTAAACCAATATTACGCGGGCACCACCATCGGACAAGTACAGTTAAAATTGCATGAAGAGCTCAAATCCTTGCATCGCAATATTGAATATTTGATGCAACAAGCGCTCAATGCCAGCGCGCGCTTGTTTGCCCGCGACGATGACGAACTGGTCGTATCGGGCGAACACAATCTTCTGAACACCCATGCGTTCTCCAACATCGAACAACTCCGGAAATTGTTTGATCTGTTCGAAGAAAAAACGACTTTGGTCCGCCTGCTCGACTTAAGTCAACAGGCAGAAGGCGTACAGATTTTCATTGGCCAATCGTCTGACAACCTCACCCCGGACGACTGTAGCGTCGTTACCGCTCCGTATCATATTAATGGTCGCATTGTCGGCACATTAGGTGTAATTGGCCCTACCCGGATGGCTTACAACCGGGTAGTTCCGATTGTCGATATTACTGCCCGCCTGCTTTCCAACGCATTATCAACCACGTATTGATATCATATGCCCATATTCATGCCAGAGCCCCCACTTACCGGCGTCGCCTCAAATAAAACCGGTATTTTACTTATCAATCTGGGCACCCCGGACGCGCCGCGCCGCGCCGAATTAAAACGCTACCTGGCCGAATTTCTGTCAGACCCGCGCATCGTGGAAATACCACCGATCATTTGGTGGCCGATTTTGCATGGCATTATTTTGACCGTACGGCCAGCAAAATCAGCACGTAAATATGCCAGCATTTGGGACGCGCAAGAAGGTTCTCCATTGATGTTCCATACCCGCAAGCAAGCGGGACTGCTTGATGGCTGGTTACGCGATAAAATCAGCACGCCGTACGCCGTTGAATTCGGCATGCGTTACGGCAACCCATCGGTTGCCAGCGCTCTGGAAAGACTATCAACGGCTGGCTGCCAGCGCATCCTGTGTGTGCCGATGTATCCCCAATTTGCATCATCCAGCTCTGGTTCGGCGCTGGATGCCGTCTACCAATATCAACTGCGTCGACGCAATCAACCCGATATTCGCACCCTGCGAGACTTTCATGCCGACCCGGGCTATATCAATGCGCTTGCCGATAATGTCCGTCAGTACTGGGCGCAACACGGACGTCCACAGATACTGGTAATCAGCTTTCACGGCATACCCGAGCGTTCTGTCAAACAAGGCGATCCTTACCAGCAACAAACCCAAACCACCGGCAGAATGCTGGCGCAAATTTTGGGATTGGACGACAAGCGCTATCGTATCTGTTATCAATCACGCTTTGGCCCGGCCAAATGGATCGGTCCTGCCACTGACGACACATTGGCTGAATTGGGTAAAAATGGTTGTGGTCGGGTTGATGTAGTCTGCCCCGGATTTGCGGCCGACTGTCTTGAAACGCTGGAGGAAATCGCCATGGAAGGCCGTGAAATTTTTCTGGAAGCCGGTGGAAAAGAGTATCACTACATCCCTGCACTCAATGAAAACCCCAACTGGATTAGTGCGCTGGGTCAACTGGTATTACAAAACCTGCAAGGTTGGATCAGTATTCGTTAACCAATCATGCCAACCCGTTTCCGGTTAAGCCTATTTGTTTTGGCAGCTTGGCTGCTGTGGCTGATTATCAGCGTCAATGCAAGCCTGACACCTCTGATCGGCTATGATGAACAACGCATGGCTGAATTCGGATTGCTGGGCTTAACGCTGCTACTTCCCTCACTACATCACCCCTTACCGGATGCTGTACGCTGGTCGATGGCGCTGTTCGCAGGCTGTGGCTTATGTTCAGCCGGATTGTCCAGCCATTGGTTTTTGGCCCTGTCCGAGTGGAGCGTTCTCATGGCTTGTTTGTGCGCAGTTCCTGCATTAAGCGAGCATTTACAGCACAGCATATCCCGTTGGCAGGATACGCTCGCCACAGCCTTGATTATCAGCTGTTGCCTCTATGTTATCGGAGCAATGGCGGGTTGGCTGGCAGGCATGCTGACAGACGCAGGCTGGCAACCCGGCCTCATGTTACACCATTTCGACAACCCACGTTTTTTTGCCCAATGGGCAATCTTTCAGCTCCCCCTGCTATATTGGTTTCGTGCATCAAGGCGCATCATCCAAGTCGGCCTTGTTGCATTGCGCGCCAGCATGGTGATGCTGTTATTAGCCAGCGGATCGCGCGGCGCGGTAATGGCACTCATCCTCGCGTGGGTCATCCTGATAACCACAATACCTGCATTTTCACCACGATATCGCAACCAGACCATTCGAGATGCGCTGATCGGCGTATTACTATACGGTTTTCTGTTTTATTGGGCGCCATTACTCACTGGCGTTGAACATCCCAGCATGGGAGCCGTTTCTTTATTGCGTGCCAACAGCAGCGGCCGCAGCACACTCTGGCTGCACGCGCTTGCGCTTGTTAGCGCCCATCCATGGCTGGGCATAGGCCCCGGTCTGTTTGCGAACTGGCCTAATCCGTTTGGTGCACATCCCCATAATTTTATTCTGCAACTGGCCTCTGAATGGGGATTGCCAGCCTGCGCGTCATTCTTGTTTCTCGTCATGTACAGTTTACGCGCATGGATTGCGACATTACAAAATCCGCATCAGTCCGATAACTGTACCGCCATGCCACAGCACGTTTTACTGTACTGGGCAATTTTATCTGCCTTACTGTTAGGCTTGGTGGATGGAGTGCTCGTCACGCCGGTCAGCCAAGCCATGCTGGTGCTGGTTACCGCTTGGGCATTGGCCGTTAGAAAAACCGCCATTGCTTCAACCAAGCCACCGTCTAACGTGACCCGATACGCGCCGGCAGGTTGGCGACTACTGTTGGTGACAACTTTATTCACCAGTAACATTCCGGGTGTGCAACAGCACTGGCAATCAACCACGATATCCACCCCCGCATGGTCACACCCCAGAATTTGGGCAGACAGCACGATACGACCGCCCTATTGAATCGAAGAACGTTACAGGATCAAATCAGGTGCGATCATCACCGGGAATTGCGCGATATCACTCTTCCACCGACTGCGGATTTTCAACCGGCGATTTGCTCATGATGGCTGCGGCAATAATACCCGCTTCATACAATAACCACAGGGGTACCGCCAGCATGGTTTGCGATAGCACATCGGGTGGGGTAAAAATGGCGCCGATGACAAACGATGCGACAATCATGTAAGGGCGAATTTCCCGTAACTTGGCGACGCTGACCCAACCCACCTTGACCAACAGAACCACTAACACCGGCACTTCAAAGGTCACGCCAAACGCCAAAAACATGGTCATGACAAAATCAAGATATTTGGCAATGTCCGTCATCATGGCCACACCCGCCGGTGTTACGCCGCTGATGAAGCCGAATACAACCGGAAATACAATGAAGTAGGCAAATGACATGCCGCAAAAAAACAACAATACGCTGGCCACCAACAAAGGAAGCGCCAGTTTCTTTTCATGGGCATACAATCCAGGCGCCACAAATGACCAGATTTGGTAAAGAACATACGGCAAAGCGATCAAAAATGCCGCCAGCAAGGTCACTTTCATCGGCACAAAAAATGGAGCGGTGACCTCGGTGGCGATCAATTGCCCACCCTTGGGCAAGGTCCGTAACAACGGACGTGCCAACAAGCTGTAAATTTGGTTGGACCAATGAAACAAACCCAGAAATACCAACACCACTGACAACAACGCCCGAATCAGTCGTTCGCGTAATTCCACCAGATGCGTAATAAAGGATTCTTGCAATTCGTCCATAAACTATTCAAGGGGTTTCTGGTGTCAACCAACGGGCTTTGGAGAATTGTCTGTCGCTGCCTGCTTCGATAACACAGACGCCGATTCCAGTTGCAAATCCAGGCTGGCTTGCACACTGACTGTTGGTGAATGAGATACGATCATGTCTGTTGCCACAGAGCCGGTTTCCGCAGGAACAGCCGGCGGCACATTCGGTTGCATCTGAGCGACGGTCTGGGTGACGATCTGACTCGCATCCTGCGCTGTTTGATGTACGGCATCCATGCCGCTCTGCATGCTGGTTTGCAGCGACTCACCCGCCTTGCGCAACTCTTCCAGCTGCAATTCGCGATTGATATCAGCACGCACGCCGGAAACGTAGCGCTGAAAACGTCCTAACAAAAAACCAGCCGTGCGCGCGACCTTGGGCAAACGTTCAGGACCAATCACCACCAGCGCAACCACAGCGATCAGCAAAATCTCGGAAAATCCGATATCAAACATGGTTTACTGGTGCGTTTTTTCGCGCACATCGCCTTGAATGGTCTGACCCGTATGAGGGGTTTCTTCGATACGTCCTTGCTGTTGTTCACCTTCTTGCATGGCTTCCTTGAAATTCTTCACGGCCCCACCCAGATCACTGCCAATATTCCGCAGCTTTTTGGTGCCAAAAATAGCCAACACGATCACCAGCACAATCAGCCAGTGCCAGATACTGAGACTTCCCATGATTTACCCTCCAGCGAATGTGCATATTCTACACCCGAAGACGTCTGGTCACTGAAAAAATTCCCAGATGCGCCACGACCTGCCACAACAGCCCCATGCCTAACCACCCATGACATGCACGTGCAAGTGAAATACCACCTGCCCACCCGCCTTGCCGGTATGCACCATGGTTTTAAAGCCATCACGCAACCCCATCTCAGCGGCCAATTTTGGCGCCAACAGCATGATTTTTCCCAACAAAGATTGATGAGAAACGTCACAATCGGCCAAGGACGCCACATGTTGACGCGGAATAATCAACAAGTGCACCGGTGCTGCCGGCTGAATGTCATGAAACGCTATCACATCATCATCTTCATACACCTTACGACTGGGCAATTCGCCCGCTGCAATCCGGCAAAACACGCAATCACTCATCACGATTCCTTACGAGACTGTTTCTCCACATGACCCGATACGCCTTCGCGGCGCGCCAATTCATTCAGCACATCCTGCGGCGTCAACCCGCTGTGCGCCAGCAAGATCATGCTGTGGAACCACAAATCAGCCACCTCATACACAATTTTATCGGGCTGACCATCCTTGGCTGCCATAATGGTTTCTGCCGCTTCTTCTGCCACCTTTTTCAAAATGGCATCCAGCCCTTTAGCATACAAACTGGCGACATAAGAACTACCTGGGGCAGCTTGCTTACGCTCGATCAGGGTTTGTCCCAAACGCGACAAAATATCGGGAGACGCCTCAAGCATGATAAATCTCGGCAGGGTCTTTGAGCACGGGTTCAACCTCCAACCATTGACGGTCTTCCAATTTCAGGTAAAAACAATCGCGCCGCCCGGTGTGGCAGGCAATACCCCCCATTTGTTCAACCTTGAGCAAAATGGCATCACCATCACAATCCAGACGGATTTCGCGTACTTTTTGAATATGCCCGGACTCTTCGCCTTTGTGCCACAATTTTTTGCGCGAGCGTGACCAATAAATGCCCTCACCGGTCTCCAGCGTTTTGGCCAAGGCCTCCCGATTCATCCAGGCCATCATCAATACCACGCCACTGTCGGCATCTTGCACAATGGCCGCCACCAAACCGGTGTCGGACCAATTGATCTTGTTCAGCCACTGGTTGTCCGAACCACTTGTCATGAAAGCCTCACTTCAATGCCTTGCTGCCGCAGGTGTTGTTTGGCCTGCTGCACCGTATATTCGCCAAAATGAAAAATGCTGGCCGCCAGCACTGCATCGGCATGCCCTTGCAAAATGCCATCGGCCAAATGTTGTAAATTGCCAACGCCACCACTGGCAATCACGGGGATACCGACCGCATCGGATATGGCTCGGGTAAGCGGCAAATTAAACCCGTTGCGCGTGCCATCCCGATCTATACTGGTCAGCAGTATTTCACCGGCACCCATGTGCTGCATATGCTCGGCCCACGCCACCGCATCCAGTCCGGTCGCTTTGCGACCACCATGCGTATAAACTTCCCAGCCACCCTGTCCGTTATCCTTGGCATCAATCGCAACCACGATACATTGCGAACCAAAGCGCGCTGCTGCGTCCGACACGATTTCAGGGTTCAGCACGGCCGTGGTATTGATACTGACTTTGTCGGCACCGGCATTCAACAATCGACGCACATCGCCGACTTCCTTCACGCCACCACCCACCGTGAGCGGAATAAAGACCTGCGAGGCCACCGCTTCGATAATCGGCAATATCAAGTCGCGTTGCTCTACACTGGCGGTGATATCCAGAAAGGTTAATTCGTCGGCGCCCTCCATGTCATAGCGCCGAGCAATTTCTACCGGATCACCCGCATCGCGCAAGCCAACAAAACTTACGCCTTTTACCACGCGCCCGGCGCGCACATCCAAACAAGGAATAATCCGTTTCGCCAATGACATTATGACAACTCGTCAGCCAGCGCTTGCGCTGCTTCGAAATCCAGCGTACCTTCGTAAATTGCACGACCGGTAATCACCCCGGCAATCCCTTCCTGGCCAACGCTACAAAGCTGACGCACATCGTCAAGGTTGGTGACCCCACCACTGGCAATAATCGGCACCGTTACCGCGCGCGCCAAATTTACCGTTGCCTCAATATTTACGCCCGTGAGCATACCATCCCGACCAATGTCGGTATAAATAATGGCTTCCACCCCATAATTTTCAAATTTCTTTGCCAAATCGATTACATCATGATGGGTCAATTTAGACCAGCCATTGACCGCCACCTTACCGTCTTTGGCATCCAGACCGACAATAATCTGTCCAGGGAACGCATTGCAGGCATCGTGCAGAAAACCCGGTGTTTTGACAGCAGCCGTGCCGATAATAACGTACTGCACGCCAATATCCAGATAACGGGCAAT
>DDOT01000046.1 GCA_002341815.1 Thiobacillus sp. UBA2487
CCCATCGATTCGAATTTCTTGGCGTTCGATACGGATTCCAGCGATGCTCTCCAATGCCATCACCCAGCGCCTTACCTCATCGAATCGATGGGTGATGTCACCTGACGTTGGGGTTTTGAGCGACAAACGTAACGGGAAACGGCTGTGTTCGTCAACGAGGTCGCGCAATAATTCGCCGCGCTCCCATTGTCGGGTCAGTTGCGCTTTTAGTTCGTTGCTACCGGTCCATGTCACGCCAAGGCACCTCGCATGGCGGATGCCAGCGTTTTTTGTTCATGATATTCCGCAATGGACAGATTGCGCAATTTGGAGGCGCGTCCTCCTTCATTATGCACAAATCCTACGCTGGCAACATAAGGTTCGATGATGTGAATTTTTTGCAGGGGGGTGGCAATCAGCAGTTGTAGATTAAGCTGGCGGAACAGCTTCAACCCATATTGGGCCGATTCATCCGAGCCACGCCCAAAGGCCTCGTCAATCACCACAAAACGGAAAGAACGCGAGCGCACAGCGCCCCATTCCAAGCCAAATTGGTAAGCCAGACTGGCGGCCAAAATGGTATAGGCCAGTTTTTCCTTTTGTCCGCCGGATTTGCCGCCGGAGTCGGAATAATGTTCATGTTCGCTGTGGTCCTCACGCCAACGTTCGCTGGCAGAAAACAGAAACCAGTTGCGTACATCGGTCACTTTGGCGGTCCAGCGTCGATCTTGTTCGGATAGGCCTTCCCGTCCACGAAAGCGGTCAATAATCGCTTTTACTTGCAGAAATTTGGCTTCTGAGTATTGCTGATCGTCTGATCCGGTGACCGTATTATCGGTGCATGCGCGTAATGCTTGTTGAAAGTCTCGAATCTCGGCATCCGGACTGATTTGGGATTCCAGTACGATATAGCGACCGGGGTTATAGTCGATTTCACCCAATGATTGGTTGATACTGGCTATATTTTCTTTGATTTTTTCACGTTCACGTGCCAGGTTGGCATTGAAATTGGCGATTTCATTAATGGTATTGACCGTCAGCAAGTCTTTGAATTTTGCAACAAAGCGCGGCAAGTCATCCTGATTTAACTGCGCCAACAGATTCTTGTAAGCTGTGGCGGCCTCCAGACTGGCATCGATTTCGGCGGTTTCCAGTTTGAAACGTTCTTTGAACGACACCATTGATTTGATGATTTTTTCCGCAAGGCGTTTGATTTTCTGGTCTTCGGCGTCAATGCGTGACTGTAACCAGTTACGCACCTCTTGTTCATGATTATCACAAGACTTGACGGTGAGTTGATGCTCACCCAATGCCTCGACACGCATGTTCTCAAGCGTGGCGGTCAACGCAGTGTCAAGCGCGGCTTCAACCACCCGTAGGGCTGTCTGTTGGCGCAGTGATTGTGCATCAGATTGTTTTTGTTCTATTTTCGCTCGCTGATCGCGCGCGACCTGACGTTGGGCGTCGGTGTCCTTGTGGGCGTTTTGCAGCGTGCGCAGTTGTTCGTTGAGCTGCTTTAATACATCCGAGGCAGATTCCAGTCGCGCCCGCTCGGCGCTCAGTTGCCCGATTTCGCTGACGATGCCGCCCCAATCCAATTCATCGAAGGTGGTAAATTCTTCCAGTCGAGCAAGTGCATCCAAACGCTGGGTCAGGATACTGCGTTCGGTTTGGATGCGGCTCAGCGTACCACCGATGTCTGCCAAACGATTTTCCAGTTGACGACGTTTGTTTTCCAGTGCGGCAATCTTGGCATTGTTGCTCCAGCCCAACACATACCGGCTGCGGTCATCAATGCGGTGGCGGTCGTCTTTTTCATGCCGCCCAGACGGGTCTTTGACTTGTCCGGCACGGGTAATGGCGCGGGTTTCGCGACGAAAATGTTCAGGCGTGCTGCAACATGCCACATCAAAACGATGGGACAGTTCGCGTTCCAGCCATTCGTAATAGGGGGAGTCCGGTTTGATGGCCAGTTTGCGGACCAACGAATCGCGATGCAGTTCGGGTAACTCGGTGGTTTTGCGCTGACGCACATGAAAGTACACCAAACGGTTGCGCAGATGGGTTTCGTCTACCCATTTGGCGACCGCAGCATAATGGGTATCCGGTACCAGCAGCGCCAGTCCGAATCCACGTAACACACGCTCGGCAGCACCTTCCCATTCTTGTTCATCGTCACGGATTTGTATCAATTCACCGGCAAACGGCATGTCGTTCACATCCAGACGCAATGCAGAACATAATGCTGCACGAATCTGGATTTGTTGGTCATCAATGTTGCTGCGTCGCTGTTTCAGGCTGTCGATTTCTAGGGTGAGTTGTTCATGTTCTTGTTTGCCTTGGCGCAAAGACACGCTGTGTTCGGTGTAGGTGTTTTGCAGTTCGGCATCATTGTTACGGGTTTCTTCACGCCACTGGTGAAATTTACCGCGCTGGGCGGTGAACTGATCCGCATCGGTAGCAGTCGGCTCATCCAACTGGTGTGTCAACTCGGCGTAACGCTGGGCTTTGGCTTTGCGTGTGTCGCGCAGACGTTCTTTGTTGCGAATTTCACTCGCCAAGCGTTCGAGTCGATCACCGCCGTTGTCGCTGATGGACTGCTTGAGCTCATCAATGTGCTGCGCCTGGGTTTCATAGGCGGCGGTTAGTTTTTGCACCTGCATATCGGTACGCATCCATTCACTGGATAATGCGTTCAGCAGGTTGTCCAGAAGGACCAGTTTCAGTCCGGCAAAATAAGCCGGTAGCGAGTGGCGACAAACCCGCAACTGGTTAACATCGCTGGTCAATGCCTGGTAACGGTCACAGTCAGCGATCAATGGGGTGAGTAACTCGACCTGTTGCTGGGCTTTCAACACCGCCTGATGCGCACGGTTGAGATCGTCGAAATGGCTGATCAAGGCGTGCAGACGAGGCTCAACTTCCATGGGTTCGAGCATGTGGTTGCGCAC
>DDOT01000019.1:0-263 GCA_002341815.1 Thiobacillus sp. UBA2487
GGTATGGACAAGATTGGGGTTGAGCAAGAACAGCGCGATTTGATTTTTTCAGAATTGGTGGCGTGTCACTCCAATGCGGTGCGGCCGGTGCAAAACGGACCAGACCATCAGAACAAACAAGATAATTCTGCGGGGTTGAATGGGGGGGGGCAACAAAACCAAAAGGATACTCAATCAAATACGATGACTTCGATTGGTTTTGCAGATGTGCTGACGCAGGTAGCAACCAAGCCGTTACCGGCAGCAAGGTTTGCCGAACAGAT
>DDOT01000019.1:277-517 GCA_002341815.1 Thiobacillus sp. UBA2487
GTTGGCAGACAAACAACAGGATACGTTTACTGAACTCGTGAAAGGGTTGCACAAAGGCGTTTGGTTGGAATTGACAACGCTGGGTGATGATCGTCGTCAGATGCGTTTGGCCTGGGTGAGTGACTTGCGCGGAATTTATCTGTTTACCAATAGCTTGGGACTGGAGCCGCTGACCATGACCCAGTCTCGATTGGCTTCTTTGCTGCGTAAAGGCGATGCAAAGGTGATAGATCCAGGTTC
>DDOT01000019.1:669-2653 GCA_002341815.1 Thiobacillus sp. UBA2487
ATTCAATTGAGCGTATGAATCACGATGCTACACTTTCATAAAATGCGACTCTGTAGCAAAATCCTGCATGATCATCACGCGAATTCATGAAAAGATCGGGTTGCAGGTGTTGTTTATGTTAGTGTGTGTGCCGGGTCGTTTAACGACGATTGATCTTGAATAATAAGGGCTTCGCTATGCACCCACAAATCACCCTTTTCCAGCACGCGTCCTAAGCGAAAATAGATAATGGGTTGGGCTGGAGTGGGTTGAAATTTATAAATCCTTGATTTTATATAGTTTGAGCTTTCCAAAATAACGGTGAAGTGGCCTTCTTGGATCGGTGAGGTCATTAATGCGTTGCTAGGACCTTGTCGCACCATCGCTTGTTCACTGGATGACAGATCTGCTGACAAGTCGGCTTGCAGGGGTTGTAACAGCAAGACCAACGGGTGGTCGGCAATAACTTGCACACCAGCTAAAGAGAGTGGCGTTTCCGTTTTGATTAAACGTCGAACCACACAGACGCGCCAGTCGTCGGCATCGTCTTCCCGTACACCCAGTAAGCTACCCAAGTGCAGCCATGTGTTGTTATCACCGGGATATCTTATCATGTAACCATTTTGACTTTTATTTTCGGTGTCCCACATATTGGGTACAGCGCGCGATGTGCCGGAAATGTTCAATAATTGCTGGGCACGGTGTTTGGTGGTTTCTGTGACAAAACCATAAAGTTGCAGGTCTATCAACTCAGTGTAGCGAATTTCGGTAGCGGTTTCGTTGCTTATCCCGTTTTCGCTGCCATGATGACGAATGGCGGCGCAGATGTCCGCCAGTCCGTGGACAGTTGCCAGCGGCTGGGCTGATTTATGTCGTGGAAACTTGCGTAGTTTGCCAAGCTGGTTTGGGCGCCATTGCTTGTCAGCATATTCTAACGCGTCACGTAAACGATGTCGCGCGGTGGAATCACTACCTGCTTTGGGTTGCAGTAATGATGCTCGGGTGCGTTGCACATGCAACAGAAGTGTTGATATATCCCATGCGCGACAGGAGGTCGGAAAGGTTTTTGCGCTTACCGGCAAGGCACCCTGTGAATCGGCCAGATCGGTAACATAATGATGGCGTTCGGGGCGAGGTGGATGCTCCAAGGTAATCTCGCTGGTAATGCCAAGTAACCATTGATCGAGCAAATCGATTTGCTCGGGGGAGAGCGCCCCGGGGTGGCTTAAATTCAGCATTTCTATGCGCAGAAACAAGCCGGCGCAGGTGTGTTCGCTGCTGTCATAAACAGGAGCACTGCGGTTATCGAACCCTTGTTCTTCGGCAATGCGGTAGAAGGTGTGCAGGGTTTGCCACATTTCCATGTTTGGTGTGGCATAGCGTGCCAAACGCCATTTGAACTGGTGGCCCAGGTTGAATAATCCGCGCAAACATAACCCATGGGCCAGAACCAGGTAATTGGGTTGGTTTTTTTGTGCGATCAAGCGTTGCAAACAAGACAGGTAAAGTTGGGCGATTGTTTGGTGAGCGCGGTAGACCGCATTCCACAGCTTGTTTTCCAGTTGCGGGGTAAGTCGTTGGCTGCGTAAATATTGTTGACCGAGGGTGATTTGATGTTGCTGAATTTCGTGGTCGATTGAATCAATGCTTTCCAATAAACCGATGATGTCGCCCGAGTAAATGTTCAGGTTATTGTTAATGCGCTGCAGCATGTCTGCCAGCGCAGCGTGCTGGGTGTATGCGTCACCTTGCGGCAAGGTTTTGAGCCATTGCACTGCCTGCCGACGGTTGACGGGTAAACCGGATGACGCAAATTTGTCACTGCCAAACAGTGACTTCAGACTAAACATGCTGTGTCTCCATCAGAACGCATTTTTTCTTTTGTTGCTTGGCATAGTCTTAGCCCGATCTTTTCATAAATTAACGCGCGCCCTCACTTGGATTCCATATTGAAATTTTATTCAATTGGGGGTATGAATCTCTACGCCACGCTTTCATAAAATTC
>DDOT01000019.1:2681-3016 GCA_002341815.1 Thiobacillus sp. UBA2487
TTCATGAAAAGATCGGGTTATTTCGCTTGATATGCACGCACCCTTCGGCGATATGATCAGATCATGAGCCGTCGATATCTTTCTCCTTTGGCAACTTGAATTGCCTGATAGCCATTACATTTTAGTGGTTTAGTCAGGTAATAAGCAATGGTTAACGCAATTTTTCGGTTACCCATGCCGAGATGCTGTGCAGGGCAGNNGGGTAGTGCGCTGATGTCAGAACCGCCAGCTTGCGCCATGTCTGCACGCCCACCCCCCTTGCCGCCAACTTGACGGGCGACATGGTTGACCAGATCGCCCGCTTTTACGGTTTGGTTGATGGGTGCCGACACACC
>DDOT01000123.1:0-228 GCA_002341815.1 Thiobacillus sp. UBA2487
GGAATGGACGGCCAATGTCAGGAGCCGTTTCCAGCAGCAGGAATTGCCGCTCGATGGCCTGGCCTGCTCGCATGACTGCATCAGGGGCCTTGACGGCAAGAAAGCGTCGGCATCGCTCCAAGCCTTGCGCTGCGCCTTCGGTGACGATTACTTGTGGCACTCAGGCACCGCCTTTTCGTCTTCGGTACCCCAGGTATTTAACCAGGTGCGCACTTCCTGGCCGGTCAG
>DDOT01000123.1:279-3075 GCA_002341815.1 Thiobacillus sp. UBA2487
GCTTCCTCACGATCGACGTATTGCTGGATGGCTTCGAGCATGATCCAGTGCGGCGAGCGGCGGCGCTGACCTGCCAGATGGTGGACACGATTTTTCAGTGTGTCGTCGATTTTGAGCGATGTTGCCATGGCCGTTCTCCTATCACTTGGTAATACCAAGTGATAATTTAACCCTTTGCACTCCGTCCGTCAAACGATCGTTGACCGAAAGCATCGACACCACGACACCTGGTGGCCGTCTTATCACATGTCGGGCTTTGGCGTTCTGTTCAGGTAAGTTGGCAAGCAAGGCAACTGTCTGAAATTATTTGTTTTACGCGCTTTTCATCACGTTTTTATTGTGCAATGCCGGTACGCTGTTCAGCATGGGGTAAAACACGCTGACCAACGGGTTGATCAGCGCGCTGGGGGCGCGCAGGGCAAGGTTGATAGGGGTAACCTGCGCCCCGAGGTCTTGCTTGATGGAATAGGTTGTGAGCCCCATTTCCAGTTTGCTGACTCCCAGCGCGATGGCGGTTTCAATCACGCTGTGCGCAACATAAATGTACAAACTGTCATTGCCGGCCTCTTCACGACCAAAATACAGCCAACGCAACATGTCGCCATCGTGCAGCAACAGCGCATGACCAACCAGCATGTCATCGCGGTAATACAAAATGACTTTTGAACGATCGCCCATTTGCCGCGACAGGCGGCGATAAAATTCCGGCGTAAGCACTTCGCGCTGAAACTCGTCAGCCTGTTCATGCACTACCATCCATTGGCTGCATAACAGATCGGCCATGTCGTGAAAATCGGTGATCACTTCGTGCCGCACCTTGAGCGTCTGATTGCGCTTCAGGTGTTTGGTTAATTTGCTGCGGTAATAGCTTTTCATGCTGGCGCGGTAGTCTTCGATGCTGTTCCAGCGGATGTCGAGGTAATTATTCGGCAAACTGGGTACTACGCAATAACCCATGGTTTGCATGACCGGTTCCAGTGTTGCGGCATTGGGTTCGAAATCGCGCACCACAATCAACAACTGGCCTTCTTGGCGAGCAGTCTGTAACAGCAATTGGTGTAATTCGCGTAGTACGATGCCGGTATCAATATCGGGCCGCACCACGATTGGCGGGCTGTTGAGGGTGATCGGTGTGCCGCATTCCAGCATGCTGAGCATTAAAAAGCGTGGGTAAAATTTGCGAATGGCGGATAGCCATTTGCGCAAACCGGCGGGCGCGAAAATCGCAATATCGGTGGTGACGGTGTAAAACGTGGCTAAAGCGGCCGGCTGGCCGTTGGCATCACGAAACAGGGCGTGCCGGTAGCGAAAATCGTTTAAACCGGATTGTTCGACCAAATCCCAGAATTCATGCGAGAAGGTTTGCGAATGGCCGGGTATCAGTGAATTCCACACGTTTGGGTCGATATCACGAATGCGGTTGTATACAGCTATTTGAAAAATGCCGGAATTGTTGACATCCTCTCCGGCCTGAAGGCCGGGGATTGCTTCGGCGCTCAGGCGCGGCATTGAGCCACCCCTGAGTCGCTTCGGTGGGTTCCTGCTGCTGGCGGCATTGCTGCACCGCTCACTTCACAGGCGAACCGGGCGTATCCCAGCCTTTTCTCGCCGCGCTCGTAACGTTCCTTCTGCAATGCCAGCGCCTTGTTGAACACGAAACGGCACGATCCGGCGAAGCGGCGCATCTGACGCTGCTGTTCGCCGGTCGGCATGAGTTCGAACTGGAAGGCTTGGAGACGCTGCATGTGCTGAATTGTACTCTTGATCTATGAGCGATGACAACGATATACAGCCTGTTCATGGTTCCATTCTGCTGCGTTGGCTACGATCTTCCTCCGGAGGCTGAAGAATTATTTCCGCATCCGGGTGGCACCCCGCGATAAAATCCATCATTTCGGTAGCGTCCTTGGAGAGATAGAAGCGCACCATCTTCTCGTTAAACTCCTGCGCCTTGGCGGCAGGTACGCTGATTGCGTCAATCCCGTGAGACATCAGGACGCCATTCATCATGAAGCGCGACGAGCGCTTGTTGCCGTCGAAGAAGAACTGCTGTAATGCACCGAACAGGAAGAAGGCTGTTGCCCGCTCAAACGGATTGCACGCTTGCAGGGCTGCCACACCTTCGCTAAAAACCCGGTTCAGTTCCGGTGCTCCAGGCAGCGTCTGCAGTGGCGTATAGCGGCCATGCTCACCAAGCCCCACGTCCGGGGTGTAGTTCTTCTCATGCCCTTCGCCACGGAATACCCCCCACTCCAAGGCTTCCTTGCGGGCGACGATGCCATTCAGTTCCGTGAATACCGGCTTGGAGAGTTCAAATTGACCGCTCTTGAGCATTGCCAGCAGGCGCTTGGCGCTTTCCGCGAGATTCAGGACCTGCTCCTGATCGGAAATCTTGCGCCCGCCGACGGTTACACCATCTAGCAGCGTCTTCACTTCCGGGAAAGTGAAGGGGTTGCCTTCGAGCACGGAAGCATCCCAAACGAACTCGGGCAACATCTTGTGGAAGCGAAAGCAGACGCGATCCAGCGAGTGAGCCGGAACAGAAGTCGGCACTGCCGATCTGTCCCAACAGAATCCAAGAGCATCAAAAAGATTCATGTCGCATCACCGCCAATCATTGAACACGGTTTCATGGTGGCAATACATATCGATCTTGTCAATCACGGAACACTGATTGTCGGCTAATTTACGTTAACTACCAGAAAGCGCAAATCAAACACGGAAATCGGATACCCAAAATTTCACTCTGTAACAAAATTCGGCGTGATCATCACGCGAATTTATGAAAAGATCGGG
>DDOT01000150.1:0-3972 GCA_002341815.1 Thiobacillus sp. UBA2487
AAATGCCGACCCTGGATTACCAGGCAAACCGATAAAATCGGTGTCACCAATCCGGCCAAATGCCAACGGCTTGCCGGGCTTCATCGCCACTTTCCACATATCAACGTGACCCAACTGCATCACTGCCGGCTTGATATGATCCTCATCACCCACCGACACGCCACCTGTTGTCATGACCACATCTGCTTGCGCAGCCGCTGCCTGTAAAGCAGCCACCACTGCCGGCAAAGAATCAGCCACTTGCCCCATATCAACCACATCACAACCCAATTCACGCAACAAACCAATCAATAACGCATGATTGGCATTATAAATACCACCCTCCGGCAATACATTGCCGGGCATGGTTAACTCATCGCCACTAAACAGCACTGCCACTTTCAAACGCCGGTAAACAGACAAGGTGGCTTGTCCAACCGATGCCGCCACACCAAGATGAGCCGCCCCCAGTCGAGTGCCTTGCGGCAGTACTGTATCGCCACAGGCAATATCTTCACCTGCCCGCCGAATATTGGCATCTTTCCGCACAGCGCGCAAAAACAACACGCCGTCATCTGTCTGTTCCACATGTTCTTGCATAATGACGGTATCCGCACCTTGCGGCAAAGGCGCACCGGTCAAAATTCGCGCTGCCGTGCCTGGTTTAAGTGATTGCGCGACCTGTCCGGCTGCCACGCGCTGCGAAACCGGCAACACGACACCTTGCAAGGCGTCGCTGGACTGTACGGCATAGCCATCCATGGCACTGTTATCAAACGGTGGCACATTAATACTCGAAATCACCGGCTCAGCCAACACACGCGCCAATGCCTCGGTTAATGGCAGTCTCTGTATATCCGTCAATGGACGAGCCGCTTTCAACAAAAACTCACGTGCTGCTTCAACACTCAACATAACGGGCATGCTCCCAAACAAAATCAGAAATTGCGCCGTAGTCATCCAGCGCAAACCAAGGTAAATTATTCACTGGGCGGTCGCTGGTTACCCCGACAATCCATGCGTCTTGCGGATATAGCCACGGATGGCCGGTTACAAGACGATTGACTTCCAGTTTAGGTAAATCGGCATGACGAAAACCTTCGACCAATACCAAATCGCACGCGTTAAACCGGCAAGCCAACTCGACAAATGGCACGTCTGTCGTCTCACGCAGCTCATGGCTGAGCATCCAACGATGGGGAGTGGCCAGTATCACCTCTTGTGCACCTGCCAAGGCGTGCTGAAAACTGTCTTTACCTGGCTTATCCCACTGCACATCGTGGTGAGTCTGTTTGATCACAGACACCCGCAACCGATGGCTCTGCAACACCGGCAACAACCGGGTTATTAATTGTGTTTTTCCTGCACCGCTATACCCGGCAATGCCAAAAATCTTCACCCCATCAATCCTTTTGCCCATTCCCATTCAATGGGTGTATTTAAATTAGCCAGCATTTTCTCAGCATTATCCGGCGCATCCAGCATCACACTGCCGGCCTGTTGATGCAAACCGCGTATCGAATCCGCTTGCAACAGCGCCCCCGTTTTTGAGCGAGTTGGCAGTACGGCGGGCAAAGGATAGCCCGCATAACAACCCGCACCGGTATTCAATAATGTGCGCAGCAATGCCGTACTGAGCAACGGCATATCAACTGGCACCACCAAAACACGCGCATACTCGGGCAAATCTGCCAAAAGTGACGACAATGCACGCCCCGGACCACTGCCCGGCTGCACATCCATTCGACACTCATAGCCAGCCACATCGCCGCTAACCACCACTTTATCGACGCCACTTTCCAACAACAAACTGCACATATGATCCAGCAAACGTCGTCCCTGCCACGGCAGTGCCGATTTGTCGGTGCCCATGCGACTGGAGCGTCCACCCGCCAATACAACACCCAATATCTGTTTGGCATTCTGCATCATTATCAACCCAAATCATCATCCATGATCACACGCACCATCCCGTTAACCGTCACAGACGCCGCACGATTCAAGTATACTGCCAGAATTTGGGTTACGGATGGGCGATGTATGGATGCACCACTTAAAATCGGTATGGTCTCAATCAGCGATCGGGCCAGTCAAGGAATTTATGAAGACAAAGGCCTACCCGGTTTGCACGATTGGCTTACCGCGCACATTGCGACACCTTGGCAAGGCGAATCACGCTTGGTAGCCGACGAACAATCACTGATAGAACAATGTTTGATCGAACTGATCGATAACCTTGGCTGCCAATTGGTACTCACCACCGGCGGCACAGGCCCGGCCCCACGAGATGTCACGCCGGAGGCCACACTGGCTGTCGCACATCGGGTCATGCCGGGATTTGGTGAAGAAATGCGCCGCATCAGCTTGCAATACGCTCCTACTGCTATATTATCCCGCCAAATGGCGGTGATTCGACACCATGCGTTAATTGTTAATTTACCTGGGCAACCCAAAGCGATTCGTGAAATTCTGGATCATTTGTTTAGCGCCATTCCTTACTGCCTCGATTTGATCGGCGCACCTTACATCGAGATGAAACCGGATGGCGTACAGGCTTTTCGTCCCGCTTCTGCCAAAAAGGTTACCCCATGAACACCATTCAACTGCTGTATTTTGGTCGACTGCGCGAACAATTTGGCTACAATCAGGAACACATTCCATTGGATCACCCAATTTTGGTAGATGACCTGTTACAGCAACTGCAAGCACGAGGCGGGGTTTGGGCAGAAGAACTGGCAAGCGGAAAAGCCTACCGCGTAGCGGTTAACCAGCAAGTGGCGCAATTAACCACGCCCATCAAACCCGGTGCAGAAATCGCTATTTTTCCTCCCGTTACTGGCGGTTAACCGTAAAAAAGCCCTTTTCGAATCAGTCCGCCCAAAATCAAATCAATGCCAATATCACGTTAGCGGCATTAAACAAGGCACAGACTTGCAACCCGGGCACCAAGCCCATTTGTTCGGCCACTTGATTATTAACCACAGAAACAATGGTTTTTTCCCCCATTAAACGCACGCTGATTTCGGTATAAACCAAGCTTTTTTGCACACTGCCGATCTTACCGCACAGTCGGTTCTCGAAGCTGATAACCGGATCTTGTGCGGTGGTTAGCACCACCGCTCCCGCTTTAAACAAGGCATAAACCTCTTTACCTTCTTTCAATTCCATTTTATCGACACTTTGCAAGGTCACCACGGCAACCAACTCATTCCCGGCATCCAAGCGAATGCGCACATCGGCAAACACTTCACCCAATGAAATGGCCGATATCCGGCCCGAAAACTGATTGCGTGCACTGGTCGTCAATGAATACTTGCGCAACAAACGCTGGAATTCAGCAAAATCTTCCAAATTTCCGGCCAGCGTGCTTAATGCACGCTGATAATCGCCTTCGATAGCACGAAATAACTTGACCAAACGTTGCCCATGCTCGGTTAGTCGTGTACCACCGCCGTGTCTTCCGCCAACCACCCGCTCAACCAACGGTTGCTCACATTGATTATTCATGGCATCAATCGTATCCCACGCACCCCGGTAACTGACACCTACTGCCTTTGCTGCTTCGGTAATTGAACCGTGTTCAGCAATGGCTTCCAACAAATCCATGCGCTGCCCACCTAACCAAGACACACCGTCCTTTTCCAACAAAAAACGGCCCCGATAACGACTGACATTTTCCGACACAATGAACTCTCAACACAGGGCTAGGAAGCCATGATTATAGCCAAGCATCAGGCACAATCAAATTGTGATCTATGCCAACCCGCCTAAAACATGAACATTAATCACAAGAACCCCGAAAAGCTATATGCACAACAAGGAATTACGACAGAGACACATCCTGATTTTTAAGCAGGGAAATGTCATCTGCATGCACCACAACCAAAAAAATATAGCAAAACCATAAATAAACAGCATAAAATCATCATATTAATATTTTTTTAAGTTTTATACCACTAATTTGCGAACTGTCGCATATTCACAACAAAGCAT
>DDOT01000150.1:4053-5271 GCA_002341815.1 Thiobacillus sp. UBA2487
CTCACACCATGCGATACCGCGCCGTCACCTTAGCCACCATGTGCATATTTGCTCACCAGTCGTTTGCATACGCCGATGATTCCGCCACCGACAACAATGGTTGGCTATCGATGGTCAGCGCAACCCAAGAAGCACAACCCCACTGGATGACACCATTGGTTACCGTCACCCCCCGGTTAGAACAAGAATTTCGCTACGATCAATATTGGCAATATAGCCAAAACGGCGTATCCACCACCTCTGAAGGTGGCGGCAAGGGTTTGGAAATCATCCCATCCAGCAACAGTGAGGCCATTATTGGCGTTCCCAATTACCTCACCAAAAATACGCCAAAAACCAGTACCAGCGGATGGCAAGACGAAAACCTGCTTTACAAGTATCGCATCGCCACCGGCAACGAAGAGCATGGCAACTACATTGTTACCGCATTTCTCGGCGTGAGCCTGCCCACCGGTGAATCCGGTTTCACAAACAAGGAAACCATCGTCACCCCCACACTCGCCGTCGGAAAAGGCTGGGGAACCCGCGACCAAGGCGTTGACATTCAAAGCACATTCGCCTATAGCATGCCCTCCAGCAATTACTCCCCCCTGCCAATCCCCGGACTAACCTGGAACACATCCCTGCAAGCGCACGTGTTGACCTACTTCTGGCCAGAAGTCGAAGCCAGTTACGTCACCTATCAACAAGGCACAGCCAATATCAAAGGCGCCAATGCGCTAACCATGACTTACGGCATCATTGTAGGTCGCATCCCTATCTCGGGACGCAAAAAGCTGATCCTTGGCTTAGGCTATCAACGGCCGTCAGAATCACAGCCATTTGTTCCCTATGATCGTGGTTGGGATATGACCGCTAGAATGACATTCTAAACTGATTAGCCACCCTCGGCCTTACGCATTGATCCACAGATCATGAATGCCCGGTACAAACGTATTCCGTACTGATCAAGCGCAAGGCAAGACATTGGCAATATTCAAAACAGATTCCTTTTTATACCAAAAACACCTCAATAGTATTGACAAGCAACCTAATTATTGTAATAATGACGACCTTTCCGCAGCATCACATGCTAGCGATTCCCTGATAGCTCAGTCGGTAGAGCGACGGACTGTTAATCCGCAGGTCCCTGGTTCGAGTCCAGGTCGGGGAGCCATATTCTACGGGCGTTTCAGACGAAACGTCCGTTTTATTTCAGTCCGCAATTTTCATTTCAGT
>DDOT01000175.1:0-6617 GCA_002341815.1 Thiobacillus sp. UBA2487
TAGTTCAGCATGACTTGGCGTCCCATGTATTGCATATTGGTTTGTGCGCCACGCTTTTGGTTGCATAGCGTCATGACATTACCCAGATAATCCTCGGGTACCAGAATGGTGGTGCTGATGATCGGTTCGCGAATTTCTTCGATTTTTGACAGTTCTGGCAAACGGGACGGATTTTCAATTTCTATCACCTCGCCATTCCGCATAACAATTTGATAGACCACCGTGGGCGCTGTGGTGATCAAATCCATGTCGTATTCGCGTTCCAGTCGCTCTTGCACAATTTCCATGTGCAACAGACCGAGGAAACCGCAACGAAACCCAAAACCGAGGGCTTGTGAGACTTCGGGCTCAAATTGCAGCGAAGCATCGTTCAAGCGCAGTTTTTCCAGTGCGTCACGCAAGGCATCGTAATCGTGCGATTCAACCGGGTATAACCCCGCAAAAACCTGCGGCTTGATCTCTTTGAAACCGGGCAACGGTTCATGGGCGGGATGGTTTTCCAAGGTGACAGTGTCACCTACTTTGGCATCTTTCAGTTCTTTGATACCGGCGATGATAAAGCCGACTTCCCCGGCGCCAAGTTGTTCGCAAGCGACAGATTTTGGCGTGAATTTGCCCACTTGTTCTGTTAAATGTACGGCACCGCTGGCCATGAGCCGAATTTTCTGTTTCGGGCTGAGTGTGCCGTCGATCACACGCACCAGCATCACGACGCCGACGTAATTGTCAAACCATGAATCAATGATCAAGGCTTTTAGTGGCGCGTCAGGATCGCCTTTTGGCGGGGGGATACGTTCGATCAAACGCTCGATGATGTCGTCTACCCCAATGCCGGTTTTGGCCGAGGCGCGAACGGCATCAATCGCTTCGATGCCGATAATGTCTTCAATTTCCTGAATAACGCGTTCGGGTTCGGCAGCGGGTAAATCAATTTTGTTGAGCACTGGCAGTACTTCCACACCCAACTCGGTAGCGGTGTAGCAATTGGCCACGGTTTGGGCTTCGACACCCTGTGATGCATCAACGACCAGCAGTGCCCCTTCGCAGGCAGATAATGATCGACTGACCTCATACGAAAAGTCAACGTGACCGGGCGTATCAATCAGATTCAGTTGGTAGAGGTTGCCGTTGCGTGCTTTGTAGTGCAGGGCAGCCGTTTGCGCCTTGATGGTAATGCCACGTTCTTTTTCAAGATCCATGGAATCCAGAACCTGAGATTGCATCTCCCGGTCGGACAGCCCTCCGCAAAGCTGGATGATTCGGTCGGCGAGCGTGGATTTGCCGTGGTCAATGTGGGCAATGATCGAAAAATTGCGGATATTATTCATGGATAACGTTTGGGTCATGGCAAGCCACTAAGTTGTTGCTAACTGAAAAATCGTGCCAGCCAATGTGAGGGTTCTTTCGTTGGCAGCAAGCTGCTGGTTCAGTTAGGGTGCCGAGCAGTCTGCGTGCGGTGCACACTGCCGTCTCGGAGCGTTTTTAGTAGTTTTCTTACAGGTGCGTATTTTAGCTGATTTTGTTTAAGTCGGCACTGATTAACTCATCCACCCGCCAAACCACCGCCACGACCGTGCGGGAAATTCAAATAAGCAGTCAGCGCGGTTTCATCCAGAAAGTAATGGCAAATTTCATGATTGTTTTCATCGGTAAGAACGGGTATCAAACTGCCGTAACGCTCTTCTAAAGATGCATCTTGGTCAATATCGATACAATGAATATGAATGCCGTGTGTTTGCTGCCAAGGTGCTAGTTGCGCCAAAAAGTCGTGGCACAAATGGCAATAGTGTCGCATGTAAACGTGCAAGCGAAGTGGATTGCTTGCACGTTCGTCGGAAGGGTTATTGGGTTTCGATGGTGACATACAGGGTTTGATCATTGCGACGAATCAGCAATGCGATGAAGTTTTGTTTTAAGGCGGATTCGACTTGGGCGTGGTAGTCATTGGTATTGTGTATTTGTGTTTCACCTACCGCCAGAATGAGGTCACCTGGCTGGATGCCGGCTTGTGCGGCATAACCAACGCTGCGTTTCACCAGTACACCTTTTCCATGATTGTCAGACACGACAAGTCCGAGCTGGTCGGGATGATGCGCATCGTTTGCATGATCGGCACGCGCGGTTTTAACGCCGGTTTTGTCCGACATTTCATCGAGGCGTGCGCTGACATTGAGGGGGGTTTTGTTGCGCCATAATTCCAGTTGCACCACAGAACCGGGCTTGGTCTCGGCTACCAGACTTGGGAGGTCGATGGAATGTTCAATGGATTGGCCATTGAACTTGAGGATCACATCGCCCGCTTTGATGCCGGCTCGGGCTGCCGGTCCGTCCGCATCCACTTGGGCAATCAGGGCGCCGGTGGCGCGCGGTAAACCGAAAGCACTGGCTGCGCGCGCGCTGACATCTTGAATCACGACACCCAGACGGCCTCGACGCACTTTGCCATATTGTTTGAGTTGGTCGGCAACTTGCATGGCAACATCAATCGGAATGGCAAAAGAAACGCCCATGTAGCCACCGGAACGCGAGAAAATTTGCGAGTTGATGCCAACCACTTCGCCTTTCATGTTGAACAATGGTCCACCCGAATTGCCCGGGTTGACGGCGGCATCTGTCTGGATGAAGGGGACATAATTTTCATCCGGCAGCGATCGGTTTTTAGCACTCACGATGCCTGCCGTTACCGAGTTTTCAAAACCGAATGGTGAGCCGATGGCCAGTACCCATTCGCCAACCTGTAATTGTTGCGGGTTACCAATCGGGGCTTTTGGCAAACCGGTGGCCGGAATCTTTAACAAAGCGATATCAGCACGCGGATCGGTGCCAATAACCTTGGCTTTGTATTCGCGCTTGTCAGTCAGTTTTACATCAACTTCCTGCGCATTATCAACGACATGGGCGTTTGTCAAGATATAGCCGTCATTGCTGATGATAAAGCCGGAGCCCCCGCTGTGCATGGGAACATCGGCACTGCCACCCGGCACTTGCGGCGGGTGCATGAATGGCGGCATCATTTGCAAGAGGGGATCCATATCCATGCCATGGGCCTGTACCATTTCGGTGGTGGTAATGTTGACGACGGCGGGGCCACGGTCACGCACAATTTGCGTAAAATCGGGATAGTTGGCCGCATTGGCCGCCGTGTTGGTCAGTAAAATCGTAAAAAACAGTCCCACCAGTTTTTTCATGATTTAATTTCCTTCATCATCACAAATCCACGACTGATGCGCCGAACAATGGTCGGTTGGTAACGTGGGTCGTTACCAGCGCGTCGATTCATCAGCCAAACCAAGAGGGTGGCAACGACAAATCCGCCAGAAGCGCCAAAAATGGCGGCGGTGTCGGCGAAAGGAGCAGACGCCAGATCGTTGCCCAGCAATGCACCGCCGAATACCAATATCAGTGGCATGATGTAAACAATCATGGCGCCACGTAAAACCGACCCATCCTTGATGTCGATCATCACTTCATCACCGGGGCGGCAACCGATTGTATCAATCACACGATAACGGTTGTCCTGTTTAGGGGCAAACATGCGGCCGATATTGCCGCTACCGCAACTGCTGCCAGACCCGCTGCCACAACTGTGGCAAGAGCCGCCTTCGGCTTGCGCCGTTACCCAGACACCACCGTCAGGGTCTACCTGGATTACACTGGCTTGAATTTCCATATCAGTTCTCCGAACGGCTGATGCTGTCGGCCATCATCATCAGCGTGGCGGGTGGAACTTCTCCAAGCGCTGTGATCTGGGCGTTGTCGAGCGGGCGGGTGTAAAGGTTCATCATGTTTTGCCCAAACAGGCCACTTTTTTGTAGCGCATCAGGTTGATGCAATTCTTCAATAAACAGTGACACGGTGGATAACCCGTCAGAATATACCAAGTGTGTTACATGGCGCTGATTGTCGGGTAAATCAAGGGTGCTGGCGCTGATTTCATGATAGCCTGGGGGGACATGGATAGCATGCCATGGGGTTTGCAGCGTTGTTTCGTGAACAGCTTCTGCGATGGGGTGGTGGTCAAATCCGGCATGTAAGCTTTCATTGCCCGGTGCTGTACCTATATCAATTTGCGTAAAGGTAAACTGCGCGGCAGGTTGTTGACGTGAATCCAGCTTTGTTAAGCGCAACAAGAGATTGGTGGCGCTGTCTACCCATAATAAGTAGCCATAGCGATATGCATCACGTGGCATGAAAGCTACACCGACCGCATCCCTGTTGGCAATCATTTTATGACCAATGGGGCGAAGCGTATAAACCTGAAGCAGGTTGTCGGCATGGTCAGGCAGGATCTCCGGAAAGAACATGTGGTGCAGGCGAGGCGCATGGCTGACTTGATGCTTGTCCGGATTTAAGGCAAGTACTTTGCCATCGGTATTCAACCAGGCGCGCGCCGGGCCCGACAATGCATCGACGCGGGTGATTTCGTTCCCGTGTGCTTGTCTGTGGGCGATGTGGCTGATTTGCATGCGCTCATTATGCTGAAAGACCATAACGCCTTGATAATCCAGTTGGTGCGCAGCAAGTGCTACCTTGCTGAGCCAGTCCGGGTAGTCAATGGCGGGTTCGTCGGCGTAGCTTGTTGTCACCGGCATCAAGATTAGCAAACTGCTTAACAGAAAGCTGAAAAACCGCCATCTGGTCATTGAGATGGCTCCGTTGTGGTTTGCCAGGAAGCATCCATAACCGGTGAATTAATGCCAGGGGTGTATTCGCCATGTGCGGCCACGAAGCGGGCCAGCCTGCCTTGATCAAGGTTGGCTTGTTGTACCGGCAGATTGGTGGATGGGCCGGGTTGTGCCAAGGCCACGGCTTGCACATTTTGCGTGCTGGCAACCTGCGGAGCAGTTGTGATGTTGGCAGGTCCCATTCTGAGAACACTAAAGCCAACCACTGCCACAGCCGCGACTGACGCAGCAATCGGCATCATATATTCGGTGCGGAATGGATGCCAGCGTTTACGGGTTGGTGCGAGCACGGTGGGTTCTTGTGCAAGTTGGCGCGCAACCTCGTCAACAAGGCTGGCATGTACGCCATTTTCGCGTAGCGTGTCGCCAATAATATGCCAGCTTGTCCATGTGTTGGGCAGGTTGTGATCTTGCGCAAGAAGGAAAAATTGTGGCCATTCTTGTTCTGACAACTCGCTATCCATGGCCGAAGAAAGCAATTCGGTTTGGTCGTTAGTGTGAATTTTTGGTGCAGTGTTAAGCATGCTGTTGCTCCTTACCAACGGGTATCTTGTTTGGTGCCAAGAAGAGGGCGCAGGCGCGTAGCAATGGCTTCACGCGCCCGAAAGATTCGTGACCGAACGGTGCCGATCGGGCATCCCATGGTCTCTGCAATGTCCTCATAACTCAGTCCTTCAATTTCGCGCAGTTGAATTGCCGTACGCAATTCTTCAGGTAAGGCAGCCATGGCGTCATTCACCACTTGGGCGATTTGCTTTGACATGAGCTCATTTTCTGGCGTGTTGATTTCGTGTAAGCCATCCGCGTCTTCAAAGCCTTCGGCTTCATCGTTGTCAAATTCGGTGGTGGTTGGTGCGCGCCGGTTGCGTGCCATCAAGTGATTTTTTGCGGTATTGATGCCAATGCGATACAGCCATGTGTAAAAAGCCGACTCGCCCCGAAAAGTAGGCAATGCACGATACGCCTTAATAAATGCTTCCTGAGCCACGTCTTGTACCTCGTGCGGATCTTTGATCAGGCGTGACAAAAGTCTGATCAATCGTCGTTCATATTTGGCCACCAGCAGGTTGAAAGCCCGCTTATCGCCGCGTTGAACCTGTTCAACCAACTGTTGATCGATATCACGATCACTCATTGTGCTTGTTCATCCCTGATATATTGTGCAAGCGAATGCGTCGTCATGGCATTTGCTTGTTATGGGTATAAAGACTGGTTTTTTTGGCAGAAGTTCATTATGAGCCGTATTTTACTTAGGGGAGATGGGTGTGTCTGTGTGGTTCCGATGGCGAGCAAGGCTACCACTGGTTAGAATTGTGTAGACAGGTACGAACGGCAGGTGCATTCGACTGAGTGGGCATGTTTTGATCGCACACCGATGGTTAGGGAAAAGATCGGATTAACGCCTCGTGGCAATTAATCAGTGTAAAAAAGCGGAGACGGGCTCCGCTTTTTGGCTGATACGATGACCAAGATGCATCAGTAGGTCAAGGTAACAACGTCTTCATCCATTGCTTGCTGGATGACATAAGCGCCACCAACAGTTTCTTCGATTTCCGGAATCAGGTCATTCCCCCACAGTTCGAGGGTTGGCGTACAAACCTTGAACTTGACACCAGCTTCGTGAGCATCTTTGATGAAGTCGTAAACGCTCTTGGGTGAGCCTTCTTGCACAAACAGTTTTTCAGCAACGCCCTTGATGGCCAGCTCACCGGAGCGAGCAGTCAAAATGACTTCTACTTCATATTCCATGGCGGCAGCAACAGTGGCTTGGAAGAAAGGTGCGCCCAGCTCGGAACCGTTGCTTGGGTCAGTATTGACCATCATGATTAACAGCTTGTCAGCCATGTTTATCTCCTGCTGAATTATAAATAGGGTGTGTCTAACCCAATCATTTTACATAGACATCCAAAAAACAAACCGTCCCGGTCAACA
>DDOT01000175.1:6661-9487 GCA_002341815.1 Thiobacillus sp. UBA2487
AATTGGCCCGGTTGTTACCGATTGTTTTGCGTTGTCGGGCTATAAAAATCTCAGATCAACGGGAAAAGATTATAACCCGAATTCTTGTGCGTTGTGCAATTGTTCTAACGATTTTTTAGTTAATCGGCAGGTAGCGTTGCAGACGATTCACCACATGTTCCCGACCCAATAAATGCAAGGTAGCATCAATTGCGGGTGTATGCGTGGTTCCGGTTGTCATCAAACGCAATGGCATGGCAATTTTTGGCATTTTTAGCCCGGATTCATGCACGGCTTGCTTGACGAGGTCATGAATCAACGGACGTTCCCACGCAGTGTGTTGAAAGTGATGCATCAACTGGCGTAGCGCTGGTATTGCAGCCGGGTCCAGGTGCTCGGTCAGATGATCTGCAGGCGGTTCGTCGCATCGATAAAATAATGCGGCACTGCTGGCCAGTTCATTTAAAGTGGCGGCGCGCTCGCGTAACAAACCAACAACGTCATGCAGAGGAGGGTGGTCAGAGATTTGTCCGATGGATTGTTCGATTAACGGTCGAATCAATGCGCTTAGTCGGTGCGGATCGGCGACTTTGATATATTGTTGATTTAACCACAGCAGCTTTTCACGGTTGAAACGAGCAGGTGAACGACTGATGGCATTCAGGTCGAACCAGTCGGTGAATTGCGCCAGGCTGAACATTTCGTCATCGCCATGCGCCCAGCCAAGTCGCGCCAAATAGTTAAGCAGGGCTTCCGGTAAAAAACCATCCTGTTCATACTGCAGAACGCTGACGGCGCCATGGCGCTTGGACAGACGCTCGCCATCATCGCCCAAAATCATGGGTACGTGGGCGTATTCCGGCAATTCGGCACCTAATGCTTGCAGAATGTTGATTTGACGCGGTGTGTTGTTGACGTGATCATCTCCTCGAATGACATGGGTGATTTGCATGTCCCAGTCATCAATAACCACGCAAAAATTGTAGGTTGGCGTGCCATCTGATCGGGCAATGATCAAATCATCCAGTTCCTGATTGGCAAATGAGATGGGACCTTTTACCCGATCATTCCAGTTGACGTGACCATCGAGCGGATTGCGAAAACGCACAACCGGTTGAACACCATCAGGAATTGGGGGCAACGTTTTGCCAGGTTCGGGGCGCCAGCGACCATCGTAACGCGGTTTTTCTCCTGCAGCGCGTTGCGCTTCACGCATGGCATCCAGTTCTTCGCGGCTCGCATAACAATAGTAGGCTTGTCCATTGTCCAGCATGTGTTGAAGGACGCTGCGATAACGATCCATGCGTTGCATTTGGTAAAACGGGCCTTCGTCATGTTGCAAACCCAGCCATTGCATGCCATCGAGAATTGCTTGTACAGATTCAGGTGTTGAGCGCTCCAGATCGGTATCTTCAATGCGCAGAATAAAACAACCCTGATGATGACGGGCATACGCCCAAGAAAACAGGGCGGTACGTGCGCCGCCAATGTGCAAATAACCGGTTGGGCTGGGAGCAAACCGGGTGCGAATCTTGCGAGATGTGGTATTGGTCATGAATTTGCTCGAATTAATTGGCGGTACCACCGACGGTCAGGCCATCAATGCGTAAGGTGGGTTGTCCAACGCCAACCGGCACGCTTTGTCCTTCTTTGCCGCAGGTGCCAACGCCCGGATCGAGCGTCATGTCATTGCCGATCATGGATACGCGGGTCAGGACATCCGGGCCGTTACCGATCAATGTGGCGCCTTTGACCGGGCGGCCGATTTTGCCATTTTCAATCAGATAGGCTTCGGCAGCCGAGAATACAAATTTGCCGCTGGTGATGTCAACTTGCCCGCCACCAAAATTAACAGCGTATAGTCCGTTTTTGACGGATGCAATGATTTCTTGCGGGTCTTTGTCGCCATTCAGCATGTAGGTGTTGGTCATGCGCGGCATGGGGATATGGGCAAATGACTCGCGTCTGGCGTTGCCGGTAACCGGCACACCCATCAGACGGGCATTCAGGCTGTCTTGCATATAGCCTTTGAGAATGCCGTTTTCAATCAGCGTGGTGCATTGGGTTGGATTGCCTTCGTCATCGACATTGAGCGAACCGCGACGTTGANNTGAGCGTGCCATCATCGACCACGGTAACACCGGTTGCGGCAACTTTTTCGCCAACGCGACCGCTAAAGGCGGAGCTGCCTTTGCGGTTAAAGTCGCCTTCCAGTCCATGTCCGATGGCCTCGTGCAATAAAATGCCCGGCCAGCCTGCACCAAGCACCACGGTCATGCTGCCGGCGGGCGCCGGGTCGGCGGACAGATTAACAATGGCCTGATGCACGGCTTGCTCTGCATACAGGCGCAGGCGATCTTCGCTGAAGTATTCGTAACCAAAACGANNCCGCCGCCACCAGCCGAGCCTTGTTCACGTCGACCATCTTGTTCTGCAATCACTTGCAGCGACAAACGAACCAACGGACGCACATCGGCGGCATGGTGCCCGTCTGAACGCGCAATATACACCACATCATATTCCGCATTCAGGCTGGCCATGACCTGAATAACGCGAGGGTCCATGCTGCGGGCATAGCGTTCCAGGCGTTCAAGCAAGGCAACCTTGTCGGCATCTGCCAGCGTGGTCAGTGGATCTAGCGGCTGGTACAGTTGATGACGATGTCCGTGGGTGACAATGTGCTGGCGATGATTGGCGCCGCTGGCGGCAATGGCGCGGGTAGCCTGGCTGGCAGCCAGCAGCGCTTGCCGGCTGATATCATCCGAATAGGCGAAAGCCGTTTTTTCGCCACTGACTGCGCGAACACCTACCCCTTGATCGATATTGAAACTGGCTGATTTAACTTGA
>DDOT01000105.1:0-2161 GCA_002341815.1 Thiobacillus sp. UBA2487
TGTATTCGCTGGATGAACTGGCTGCGCTGGGCGAGGTCTTGCGCCGTCATCCCGACATTCTGATCGCCAGTGACGACATGTATGAACATATCCTGCTGCAGGACCAAACGTTCAGCAACATCCTCAACGCTTGCCCCGACCTGTATCCACGCACCGTGGTCATGAACGGCGTATCCAAGGCCTACGCCATGACCGGTTGGCGGATCGGCTACTGCGCAGGACCGCTGGCATTGATCACCGCCATGGAAAACGTGCAATCCCAATCCACCTCGAATCCGACCTCAATTTCACAAGTGGCTGCCGAAGCTGCGCTAAATGGCGACCAGCAATGCATCACCCCCATGGTGGCAGCTTTCCGTGAACGTCATCAGTTCGTTGTGGAGCAACTCAACGACATCCATGGCGTTGACTGCCTGTATGCGGGCGGCGCGTTTTATGCGTTCCCGGATGTCAGTTGTGCGATTCACCGCTTGCACAAAGACGGCATATTGCCTAATGCGACCGATCTTTCCATGAGCGAATACCTGCTTGAAACCGCAGGGGTCGCGGTTGTGCCAGGTTCGGCCTTTGGCCTGGAAGGCTATATCCGTTTGTCATTCGCCACCTCGATGTCGCAACTGGAACAAGCCTTGGCACGACTCACCACTGCCATCAACGCCTGATGTAACGACAAACACATGTATTCTCTGCTGCGTCCGTTGTTGTTCAGTCTGCCTCCCGAAACGGCCCATCATGTTACCTTGAGCAGCCTGCGACTCGCCCGTCATCTTGGCATCAGCAAGCTGCTGGTGCCGCCTGTTGCCGGTGTCGAACACCCCGTTACGGTGATGGGCATCCCGTTCCCTAACCGGGTCGGATTGGCCGCCGGTCTGGACAAAAATGGAGAATGCATCAACGGACTAGCCGCCTTGGGATTTGGTTTCATCGAAATCGGCACGGTAACGCCGCGCGCCCAACCGGGCAACCCGCGGCCACGCTTGTTTCGCCTGCCTGATGCACAAGCCATCATCAATCGCATGGGATTCAACAACCATGGTGTTGATTTTTTGGTCGAGCAAGTCAAGACATCTGGCTATCAAGGCATTCTTGGTATCAATATCGGTAAAAATGCCGATACACCCATCGAACGGGCGGCAGATGATTACCTGGCCAGTTTGGAAAAAGTATGGCCGCATGCCGACTACATCACGGTAAACATCTCTTCGCCCAATACTCGCCACCTGCGCGACTTACAGCAAGGCGATGCGCTCAGCCATTTGCTGCGCACGTTGAAAGCCGCCCAACAACACCTGACTGATCAACACGGACGCTACGTGCCACTGGCAGTTAAAATTGCTCCCGATCTGGAAAATGATGCCATTATCGAGATCGCCAATCAACTGCGCCAGCATCGCATCGATGCTGTCATTGCCACGAATACCACCCTGTCGCGTCGCGGGGTTGAAAATCTGCGCCATGCACAAGAAGCCGGCGGGTTGTCCGGTGCGCCGGTACGCGCGTTATCGACTGCCTTGATCNNGCAAATTGTCTCGTGAACTTCAAGGCGAAATCCCCATCATTGGGGTTGGCGGTATACTTGGCGGGAGTGATGCCAGCGAAAAAATCGCAGCAGGTGCCAGCCTGATTCAGCTATACACCGGTTTGATCTATCGTGGCCCCGCGCTGATCAGTGAATGTCGAAATGCCTTGAAAAATTTGTGATTGGCACCACCATCACCCGTGTAACCTGCCTGATCATTGGATGGTTACTGTTGCCTGCGATGGCCTGCGCAACACTGCCGGATTTTATCGCCACCCGCGACCAACATCCATCTTGCTGGGCGGAAATTCTGGATCGCAATGGTTTGCCTCTGCAAGCCATACAAGTNNTTGCCAGACCCGCAGCGATTGGCCTGGATTAGCCTGGATGATATTTCACCGGTTTTGTTACAAGCGGTACTTAAATCGGAAGATCAGCGTTTTTTTCGTCATCATGGCGTGGATTGGCGCGCTGTGCTGGGCGCTGCCTGGGAAAATCTTATCTATAACACCCACCGTGGCGCATCTACCCTGACCATGCAACTGGTTGGTTTGCTTGATCCGTCACTGGCGCGCCATGCTGGCGGCCGCAGCATTCACCAGAAATGGCGTCAAGTTAATGCGGCCAGCGCACTGGAACAAC
>DDOT01000105.1:2238-2970 GCA_002341815.1 Thiobacillus sp. UBA2487
CGCACAAGCCGTGCTGTTGGCGGCCTTGCTGCGCGGTCCCAACGCATCGACCATCACCATCAGTCAACGGGCCTGCGAACTGGCCGAACAATTAAAAACCAACAAGCCTTCTTGCAGCAGCATCCGCAAGTTGGTGAAAATCAGTCTCAACCATTCTATTGCGTTATATCAAAATGAAAATTTGGCACCCATAGCCGCGCAACTGCTCAAACCAAAGCCCGGCACACGGTTATTCAGCAGTCTGGATCGTCCATTACAACGTTTATGCGCGGTTAAGCTGCAACAAGCGCTGAAACAAACCGGGTTCCCCACCGGTGGCGTACTGGTTCTGGATGCACATACAAACGAAATACGCGCATGGGTTAGCTCAGGTCAGGTTATGATGCCCAACAGCCACCTGCCAGATGCCATGGCTGCGAGTTTGCCGCAGCTATACCTGTTGGCGCTTGCCCAACACATCATCACGACGTCACCCGACGCCACCGATACAAAAATTCCGGATGACACCGACCGTTTGCAAACGCCTCCACAAGACGCCATCACACAACCCGACGATACGACGTCGCTCATCAACGAGCCGCATAACGACCCGACAGCCATTCAAACATGGATCAACATGGCACAGCGTCCAGACCAACCGGAAACCAATCAGGATGCCGTTGATCCGATATTCGAGACAAGCAGCTTGACACCATCACTGATTGACACTGGCAATTTTTTTCTGCAATCGAC
>DDOT01000105.1:2986-3294 GCA_002341815.1 Thiobacillus sp. UBA2487
GTTGGCCTGCCACGTCAAATCCGGCGCCAAGACCTGACTTGAGCCCCGCAGAAGCGCTGGATCAAACCAACATCAATCAGGCATGGCAACTGGCCAATCAATTGCCCGCCGGTGTATTGACCAGTCAATACACATTGGACGACATCCAAGTACTTGACCCACAGCAAGCCCTGCAGATACAAGCATCGCCGCTTGGCATGGCCAACTTGTGGCAATCGATCGCCAATCCAACCCATGCGTGCCCTGCCGGTCTGCATCCTGGTGGCGCCCCCGTTTGCCGCACACTGGATAATGCCGCTTTCGTGCCA
>DDOT01000053.1 GCA_002341815.1 Thiobacillus sp. UBA2487
AAATCCTGCGTGATCATCACGCAACTTCATGAAAAGATCGGGATAAATCATGAAGATTCCGGCACCGACTCAATACCCGGCAAACTCATGAACGCTTGTTCACGCAAGGTCGTAACAAAATCGCGTACATAACCACGTGTGGCGTCTTCACTGCGTACGGCAGCAAACAAATCGCTCCATAAACCATGGGCGGTCACCGGACGCGCCACTACATATCCACGCTCCAAAAAAGGCGCCACCGCCCATGCCGGCAACGCAGCCAACCCTTTGCGACTGGCCACCAATTGCACAATGGCAATGGTTAATTCCACTTGTCGACGCTCAGGATGAATACCGGCCGGTTTTAATACACGTCGTACCAAATCCAGCAAACGATCCGGCGCTGGATAGGTAATCAAGGTTTCTTGGGCAAAGTCTTGGGCCTCTAGCCGCGATTTTGCAGCCAATGGGTGTGAACTAGCCATTAATGCCAACATTTCGTAGCGGAACAATGGCTCATAACTTACCTCGCGGGCACGCCCTGGCTCAGACACGATCACCAGATCCGCCCGATCATCAGCCAACAAACTCACAGGATCCGCATGAAACCCCCCCACCAAATCCATTTCGACTTCAGGCCAGTGGCTGCGGTAAGCGTCCATGGCCGGCATCAGCCAGTCATAACACGTGTGGCATTCAACCGCGATACGCAAACGGCCCGGTTGCCGTCGTTCGCTCATGCGCTGCAAATCACGTTCGCAGGCTTCCATACGCGGGGCGACTTCGCGCGCCAATTCCAGCAACCGTTCACCCGCCGGGGTCAACCGCAAGGGTCGGGTGCGTTCATACAGCATGACGTTATAGTAGGTTTCCAATCCAACCATCTGATGCGACAATGCGGACTGGGTTAAATACAGTCGACTGGCCGCGCGCGTAATGCTCCCGGTTTCATGGATAGCCTCAATGGAACGCAAATGTTTAAGTGTCAGCATATTCCGCCCTTATTCATGAATTTATTTCATGATAATCATCAAAACAATTCGTTTGCATCATAATCCAAATTATCCGATCATAGCTGCCAAATTGGCAATTACCTGTGACACCACTTCATCACCCAACCATGGAGCACTGCATGACCACTATTCATACCCTTGGTTTTCCTCGCATTGGCAAGCACCGCGAGCTAAAGTTTGCGCTGGAAAAATTTTGGCACGGCGAGATCGATGCCGCCACTCTGGAAAAAACCGCCAGCGATTTGCGTGCATTGCACTGGCAAATCCAGCGCGATGCCGGATTGGATTTCGTTACTGTCGGTGATTTCGCATTTTATGACCAGACGCTCAACCATATCCAGTTGCTGGGTTGCGAACCTGCCCGCTTCGGTTTCGATGCCAACACCAATGAATTGGACCGTCATTTCACCATGGCTCGCGGCATTGCCAGCGAAGCCACCACCACGTGCTGCGGTGGTCATGCCCACGGTAGCGCTGCACTGGAAATGACCAAGTGGTTCGACACCAACTATCATTATCTGGTACCAGAATTCACTGCCAGCACAAATTTCAGCCTGTCATCTGACCGCTTGTTCAATCAAGTTCAAGAAGCCCAAGCGTTGGGACACACGGTTAAAGCCGCTCTGATTGGGCCATTGACCTTTCTGTATTTGGGCAAAGAAAAAATCGAAGGCTTTAACCGCCTGTCCCTGCTGGACAAGTTGTTGCCGGTATATGCCGACGTATTGGCTCGCCTGAAGGCGTTGAATGTAGAATGGGTACAAATTGATGAGCCCATTCTGGCATTGGATCTGCCAGCCGAATGGAAAGCAGCTTTTACCCCTGCTTACAACAAATTGTCAGCATCGGGCACCAAACTGATGTTGGCTACTTATTTTGGTGCACTGCTCGACAATCAGGAACTGGCTCTCTCTCTGCCCACCGCAGGTCTGCACATTGACGGCGTGCGCGCACCTGAGCAAGTGGCTGGCGTAATTAACGCATTACCTGCTGACAAGATTCTCTCCTTGGGCCTGATTGATGGTCGCAATATCTGGCGCGCCAATCTGGACACCGTACTGGCAACTGCCAATGAAGCGCGTGCCAAACTGGCTGATCGGGTATGGCTGGCACCGTCCTGCTCACTGCAGCATGTGCCGGTAGATCTGTCTACCGAAACCAAGATGGATGCAGAATTGCGCTCATGGTTGGCGTATGCCGTGCAAAAACTCAACGAACTGGGTGCTGTTAAAACAGCGCTGGACCATGGCGTTGCCGCAGCACAAGCCGCATTTGACGAATCACGTGCTGCAGCGTCTTCGCGTGCATCCAGCCCGCGCGTGCACAACCCGGCTGTCAAACAACGCCTGGCCGATCTGCCTGCAGATGCCGACCAACGCGCGTCCGAATTCAAAACCCGGCAATCCATCCAGCGCAATCGTTTCAATCTCCCCGCATTCCCGACGACCACCATCGGGTCATTCCCGCAGACCAAAGAAATTCGCGCCGCCCGCGCTGCGTTCAAGCGTGGAGAATTGTCGGCTGACGACTATGTGGCTGCCATGAAACGAGAAATCGCCCACGCAGTACAAAAGCAAGTTGACCTGGGCATTGACGTCCTTGTACACGGTGAAGCCGAACGTAACGACATGGTGGAATACTTTGGCGAACAGTTAGATGGCTTCGCGTTCAGCCAAAACGGTTGGGTACAAAGCTACGGTTCACGCTGTGTCAAACCGCCCATCATTTTTGGTGACGTTTCCCGCCCACACCCCATGACCGTTGAATGGGCACAGTATGCGCAAAGCCTGACCAGTTTGCCGATGAAAGGCATGCTGACCGGTCCGGTGACGATTCTGCAATGGTCCTTCGTGCGTAACGACCAACCCCGCAGTGAAACCTGCTTGCAAATCGCGCTGGCCATTCGTGACGAAGTCGTGGATCTGGAAAAAGCCGGCATTGGCATCATCCAGATTGACGAACCGGCTATCCGTGAAGGCTTGCCACTGCGCAGGGGCGATTGGGATGCCTATCTTGATTGGGCGGGCCGCGCTTTCCGTATTTCAGCCTCTGGTGTGGAAGACCAAACGCAAATTCACACCCACATGTGCTATTCCGAATTCAATGATATTTTGCCAGCCATCGCAGCACTGGATGCTGACGCCATTACCATTGAAACCTCGCGTTCAGACATGGAACTGCTGACGGCGTTTGGCAACTTCAATTATCCCAATGAAATCGGACCCGGCGTATACGACATCCACAGTCCGAATGTGCCAACCGTCGACGAAATGGTGCGTCTGCTCAAGAAAGCAGCGGAAGTGATTCCTGCCGAAAACCTCTGGGTCAATCCAGACTGTGGCCTGAAAACCCGTGGCTGGACAGAAACAGAAGCAGCACTGGCCAACATGGTGGCTGCCGCTAAAGTCCTGCGCGGTTAAACCAGTGCCCACATCAACCGGAGGCGCCTGCCGGCGCTTCCGGTTTTTTTATGCACTTCGGTAACGCATAATGAATAGCCGTTACAGCATCACCGGACCGCATGGCAACACTGACAAAGCGGTTGCCCTATCGCCGCACTCACTTCTCAACGCTGCTTGGCATTGCAACCTCGACACAACCTTCATCGTTCGACTCGCGGACTATCACGATGGTATGCTTTGCCCCTCGTGGAGACGTTAATCAGCACATCCTTATGCCAGTTCCAATAACACTGCCAGAAACTCAAGCGCACTATCTGTCACAACAGACAGCGTAAACAGCCAGTTAAAAAAAACAGTGCCCATCAACATACCCAGCATTGTCAACCAGAACATTTTCATGATATCGCTCCCCGATCATTCAAAAACACCCATCGGAATAAAAGCAAACATCATGCCAGACTATATCAATTGCTAGTCAGACAATCCCAGCACGTCTTGCATATCATAAAACCCGGCACCAGCCTGTTGCAAAAACCGTGCGGCCCGCACCGCACCTTGTGCAAACGTCAAACGACTGGAAGCCTTGTGGGTGATTTCTATCCGTTCGCCAATACCGGCAAACAACACGGTATGATCCCCCACCACATCGCCACCCCGCACCGTCGCAAAGCCTATCGTAGTAGGATCTCGCTCACCGGTTACCCCTTCACGACCATACACCGCGCAGTCTTGCAGGTCTCTGCCCAGCGCAGCAGCCAGCACCTCACCCATACGCAATGCGGTACCGGAAGGCGCATCCACCTTGTGACGGTGATGCGCTTCGATAATTTCAATGTCATAGCCTTCGTTCAACACCGTAGCCGCTACGTTCAACAAGCGATAAACCAGATTGACGCCGACACTCATGTTAGGTGCCCACACCACACCGATTGCACCACCTGCGCGCGCAATGCGTTGTTTTTGTGCATCATCAAACCCGGTTGTACCAATCACCAGATTCACCCCCAACCGTTCACAAACCGCCAAGTGCTCAAGCGTGGCTTCAGGGCGGGTAAAATCAATCAGTACGTCTGCACCGGCCAACGTTGCTGCCATATCGCTACTGGCCAACACTCCCGGGACAACCATCTGCCCCTCCCACGGACTGCCCTGCCGTACCAGTGCGCCATGCAGCATACAATCGGACGCCAGCCCAACCGCTTCAAGCAACGCCTTACCCATGCGCCCATTCACACCTGCAATCACGACTTTCAGCATGCCTTACCCCTTGGTCGTCAGGCTGGCAGAAGGTGGGTGATCCATGCTGCGATCGATTTGACTCAGACTGTCGCCATCAAAACGCAACACCACATGCCGCGATTCGACCAATTTGCCATCATGCTGAAAGGTATAGATGTAATCCCAGCGATTCTTGTGGAACATATCATCCACCAGCGGAGTCCCCATGATGAACTGAACCTGTTCATGGGTCATGCCGATTTTCAATTTATCCAGCATGGCATCATCAAAGTAATTACCCTGACGAATGTCCATTTTATAAGGCGAAAGGAAGCTGAGATGCGACAGTGCGTGCACCCCGGGCAACTCGGAACATCCGGCAAGCGTTACCGATAGTGCCAGAACAGAAAAAATCGAAGACAAGCGCATGGAAAGTATTTGCAAAGAAGGCTAAAGCCACTATGATAGCCTAAATTTTACAGGGAAACACGCCCGCCATGACTTCACCGGCCAACCTGAAAAACATCGGGCTCAAGGCAACCTTGCCTCGACTCAAAGTTCTCGAATTGTTTGAGCACAACCAAAAACAACACCTGACTGCCGACGATGTTTACCGAATGCTGATTAATGAGCAAATTGACATCGGTTTAGCGACTGTTTACCGCGTTTTAACCCAGTTTGAACAAGCCGGTTTGCTCATTCGCCACCACTTCGACAGCGAAAAAGCAGTGTATGAGCTTAATGTCGGCCAACATCACGACCATCTGGTTTGTTTGCAATGTGGACACGTAGAGGAATTTTATGATGCTGAAATCGAGCGCAGGCAAGAGGTGATTGCTGCTGAGCGCGGCTTCAGCATCCATGATCATTCTCTGCACATTTATGTCGATTGCCTGCGCAACGATTGCCCGAACAAGATAATCCACAAATGACGGTACATGTCTATGGCATCACCCAATGCAGCACTGTCAAAAAAGCCCGCGCCTGGCTTGAGCAGCATGGTATTGTCTATCAATTCCATGATTTCAAAAAAGAGTTGCCTGACAGCGCCTTATTGCAACAGTGGATTGAAAGATTGGGCTGGGAACGCCTGATCAATCGCCGTGGTACCACTTGGCGACAATTGCCCGCCGATATCCAAAACAGCATCACCACGCAGCAGGCCGCCTTAGCACTGATGCAACAAAAACCCAGCGTGATTCGCCGTCCGGTCGCCCAGACCGAAACCACCTTGTTGGTTGGTTTTGACGCAGATGAATGGCACGCCGCATTATCCCATTTTTGAAGATACGCCATGCAAACCACATTTGACTTGACCTGTGAACTTATCCGCCGAGCCTCGCGCACACCAGACGATGCAGGGTGCCAACAGCTACTACAACAAAGCCTGACTGCTTTAGGTTTTGTTTGCGAAACCTTGGTATCCAATGGCGTCACCAACCTGTGGGCACGCCGTGGCAACGCCGCACCATTGGTCTGTTTTGCCGGACACACCGATGTCGTGCCGCCCGGACCGCTGGAAGCCTGGAACTCTCCACCGTTTGAGCCGACAGTACGTGACGGCATTTTGTATGGCCGTGGCGCTTCCGACATGAAAGCGTCGTTGGCCGCATTTATAACGGCCATACAAGCCTTTGTGGCACAACATCCTGACCACCCCGGCAGCATTGCCTTGTTGATTACATCGGACGAAGAAGGTGTTGCAACGGATGGCACCGTCAAGGTGATAGAAATGCTGGAACAGCGGGGTGTTCACATCGATCACTGCATCGTCGGCGAACCCACCTGCGTTTCCAAAATCGGGGATACCATCAAAAATGGACGACGCGGATCGTTATCCGGCCATTTGGTTGTCAAAGGTGTTCAAGGTCATATTGCCTATCCACACCTGGCAAAAAATCCCATTCATGCAATTGCCCCCGCGTTGGCCGAACTGGTAGCAACCGAATGGGATCAAGGCAATGAATATTTTCCGCCCACCACGTGGCAAATTTCCAATATTCATGGTGGAACTGGCGCCACCAATGTCATTCCCGGCACGGTGACCATTGATTTCAACTTCCGCCATGCCACGATCAGTAGTGTTGACAGCCTGATCTCACGTGTCGAAAAAGTGCTCGACAACCATCAGATCGATCGCGAATTAACGTGGGAAATCTCCCCCCCCTACTTGACACCGGCCGGTAGTTTGGTATCCGCCATTACCCATGCCATTCAACAGGTCACCGGCCTTAAAACCGGGCTTTCTACCTCGGGCGGCACATCAGATGGGCGCTTTATTGCAAAAATTGCCAGTCAGGTCATTGAATTTGGTCCTGTGAATGCCAGCATTCATAAAATAAATGAAAACATCCCGGTAGCCGACATTGAACCCCTGTCACACATCTATCAACTTACCCTGCAGGAATTATTGGCATGAACACATTTCCCGATACGGGCGCTCTGATTACCGTGCGTGACTGGTTACGTTTTGGCGTCAGCCAAATGAATAAAGCCGGCTTGGCATTTGGACATGGCAGTCGTAACGCATGGGATGAAACGGTGTATCTGCTGTTGAAAACCCTGCACTT
>DDOT01000054.1 GCA_002341815.1 Thiobacillus sp. UBA2487
CGGTGATGGGGGTGTTTGGTTCCAAGACCAATGGTCTGGCGAACGCTCCAGCGGCAAGTCAAGCGGGGCATACCCAGACGGACGGTACGCCGACGTTTGATACCGGTAGTATATTCTTGGGTGGAAAGATTACTGACAACATCGGCATGTTGGCACAATACACATGGACTAATTATGGGGGTAGTTCGGGCGCCAGCATACAGGGCGGATCGGATAACACCGATATCCGCTATGCCAACCGGATCATCAATGGCGAAAATGACATTGTGTACGGTATGTCGTTTAATAATAACCCGGGTGTTCAGGATGTCTGGAACAGCTCTCAGGCATGGGGATGGGGGGTTGTTCCAGGCAGTACAGGGGCATTTAATACCTTGCTGGATGGCGGGTTGGCCCAACAAGCCGTTGGTGCCAGTGCGTATGTGTACTGGAATAAATTAATTTATGCGGAAGTTGCTGGTTATCGTACCGGCGATGGTATATTTTCATTCCTGACGCAGAATACAGGTCAAAAGTATATAGCGGGTACCAGCCCGTACATTCGTCTTGCGGCAACGCATGAATGGGGACCGCATAATATCGAGGTAGGCTATACCTATTTAGATTCTGATATTTATGGCCCTTATGGTGGCGCTGTTGGGCAATCTTCGGGTGCTTACACTGAGTACCGTGATAATGCGTTTGATGTTCAGTATCAGTATTTGCTGGACCCGCATACGTTTACGTTTGAGGCAGCGCGTGTTTCTGAAAATGTAACCGATGGCGTAAATATGGTATCGGGTACTGATAACGAGACCAAACTCAAAGCATCCTATACCTATGAGGCCAAGTATGGTGCCGCGTTAGGCTATTATGATGCAACGGTTAGCTATGCATTGGCGCAGGCGCCGTCTACGACCACAGCGTGGGTGCCAGAGGTGTTTTATATGCCACTGCAAAATGTACGGATCGGTTTGCAATATACCATGTTCACGAATAATCCAGGAGCTAACCTTCCGCCACCTGCTACCGCATGGAATGCCAGTAACTTCAACACCACTTTCCTGTACGTGTGGGCGGCTTATTGAGTCCGGCATGACGACATGATGATGGCCACATCTCTTGCGATGTGGCCAAAACGAAAAATGCATTGGAGAAATTCCATGAAAAAATTGATGATAACGTTGACGGTCGCAATGGCGGCCCTGACAACCGGTTGTAGCAACCTGGAGCACTCGCGTGACGTGGGTAACCCGCAAGTCAGCGGGAAAGTTTTGGCGGAGCAAGTCTGCTCGATGTGTCACGGTGCCGAAGGCAATTCGATTAACCCGACCTTCCCGAAATTGGCGGGTCAGCAGAAAGATTATTTGACCGACCAGCTCAAGTTCTTCCGTGGCCATGACCGCAGCGATCCCGCCGGCAGTGAATACATGTGGGGGATCAGTCGTAAGTTGACCGACAAGCAGATCGCTCAACTGGCGGATTATTATGCGGCGCAGAAACGTATCCCGGATCCGTCGGAGAATGCGTCGCTGGAAGAATTGGGCAAGCAGATTTTCAACAACGGGGTGAATGATGGCGCCCGTACCGTGCCGGCTTGCCAAAGCTGCCACGGTGCCGATGGACATGGTCGTGGTCCTTTCCCGTATATTGCCGGCCAGCATGAAGATTATATCCTCAAGCAATTGGGNNGTATTTTTAAGGAAACCGAAGAGCGCGACGAAAAAATGGGTCAAATGATGAAGAATGAAACCCATGACTTGACGTCGGAAGAGATGAAAGCGGTGGCCTCGTATTTGGCAACCCAGTCTTGATGAAAGCTGCGGTATCGGTAATAATCGCCGTCGATTGGCGCAGTATGCGGCGTTGATCAGGTAGATATATCGACAAAACAAGTGCTTTATTGGATTTAACGTTCTCCATGACGGAGCGCAACGCGGTGTGCGCTCCTTTTTTTACACAGAGCAATTCAATTGGTAATAAATAAAAATTATGCGTGCATAGGTATTGTGGTGCTGGCAGGTGGTGGATTGGCCTGGCTGGGTTGGTTTGCGCAGGTGCCCGCGAGCCTGCTGCTGTTGGGGCTGATTTGGCGTTATGCAGCACCGATTGGGCGGTTCGCAATGTTGGTAGCGTATTACGTTGTGCTGGCCGCCGATTTGCCGGCGGCTTACCAACAATTTTTTCCGCAGCAAGCCGAATGGCATGGTGTCGTTTGGTGGGTGCTGCAAGCCTTGGTGCTGGCCGCCCCCGCTTTGGTGTTGCGCCAGTCGTGGGGATGGGGTGCCTATCTGGCATTGGCGTTGTTGCCGCCTTGGGGGGTGATAACATGGGGTTCGCCCTTGCTGGCCGCCGGATGGTGGTTTCCGGCGGGTGGAATCGCTGGTCTGGTGGGCTATTGGGTATTGAATCAATGGTTGGCAACAGGTCGGATTGGCTCATTTTGGCAAGTCAGCGTCATAGTCGCCTGGTTGCTGTGGTGTGGCTATTTGCATCAACATCAATCGGTTACGCAGTTGCCGGCGCATTGGGTGGCGTTGAATACCAGCGAGGGTCAGTATGGCGCTGATGCGGTTGATAATGTGCTGCGGCAACAGCGCTTGATGCGTCGCATAGCAATGACGCTCAACCATGGCGCACGCGTGGTGTTATTACCGGAGTCTGCCGCCAATGTATGGTCCGGGCAAAGTGAATATTGGTGGGATGCGGTTTTTCGGCAAGCCGCGCGTCAACATGCGGTGTTGCTGATAGGCGCCAGTCGGGCGGATGCGCGTGGTGGTTGGCGGGATGTCATGTTGCTGCGCGGCGCGCAAACGGGCGAACTGTCATCACGGGTGCCAATTCCCGTCGGTTTGTGGCGTCCGTTCGACGCTGACCGCTATCACCCGGATTGGTGGGGCAATGGTCGGGTAACGTTGGCAGGACAGAACGCGATTGTCTCCTTCTGTTATGAAGATATGCTGATATTCCCACTGTTGCTGGGCAGGTCAGGCCATCCGCCGGCTGTGTTGTTGTCCATGGCCGATGACTGGTTTGCCAGAGACAGGGACGAACCTTGCCTGCAAGCGCAAAGCATCGAATGGCAGGCGCGTTTATACGGGCTTCCGTTATTGCGTGCGCTTAATGTTAGTAAAAATGGCAGCGCTTGCGTCACGATGCAAAAATCATCATAATCAGCAGCATTTAATCATTCCTACCAAAAATTACTGACATGTGTGCAAGGGTCTGTTCAGGAAATGTGGTTAGAATGAACGGATACAAGAGACAGGTAAATGGTTATGCAAAAGACGATCGAAACAAGTGTTGTTAATAATCATGGCGAAAGTGCAGTGTTCAAGCGCGCACAGGATGAATTAAAGCTGCTGAAAAACCAGCTTAACTTGTCTGACGCGGCATTGGCAGATGCACTGGGGATTGGTTTGCCGCGTATGGTCGTCATGTTGTACGGCGAGCCGGAAAAAATACCCGGAAAGATAGCAAGTAAAATCAAAGTGCTACAGGCGCTTAGTAAAGCCCGAGAACCGAAAGCCGAGGTCAAGCCAGTCGAGGTTTCCCTGCGCCGCGCACGGCATAAGCCAGAATTGCGGCCTGATCAACAAGAACTGCTCGATATGCAAAAAGAGCTAGGGTTGACGCATGATGATTTGGCACGCATTGCCGGTATTCCACGCTCGCGCATGATGACGTATGTGTACGGACGGACGCGTTCCATTCCAGAGGCCGTGCTGGAAGCCGTGCGCAACGTCAAGGCACACGGCACGGATGAACAACAACCCTATCTAACCGAGGCCATGCAAGAAATGGCCAAATCGTTGCCGGAATTTGTGGCGCGCTGGCAAGATAAATTAGGCATCGATCGTGATGATCATCAAACAATTGCCCATGCCATGGGCGTTTCAAAATCAACCCTGTTGCGCTGGCTTGACGGCAGATCCGGCACCCGTCCGTCTTTTCTGCGTAACTGCATGGTGTCTTTGCATGAGTACGAAAAGCGGCAAAAACAGGGCCCTTCAGTTTAACCCGATCATTTCATAAATTAACGCACGCGCTTACTTGGGTTCCCTATTGAAATTTTATTCAATTGGGCGTATGAACCCGATCTTTTCATAAATAAACGCGCGCCCTCACTTGGGTTCC
>DDOT01000112.1 GCA_002341815.1 Thiobacillus sp. UBA2487
TGTGAATTACACGCACCGCCTGCAGCCTCAGCAAACCATGCAAACCCCGGTCGTCGCCGGTGGTCAGCAATCTTTTATCAGTACCGATGAAATTCGCACCGATTGGTGGAAAACCTTTCAATCTGCCAAATTAAACCAACTGATTGAACAATCCCTCAAAAACAGCCCGACCATTGCATCTGCTGAGGCCACCCTGCACCAATCCTTGCTCACATGGAACGCACAACGCGGCTCCACCCTGCTCCCGCAAGCCAACCTCAATCTCGGGGCACAACGAGAACTGTTTAACAGCGCAGCATTCGGGCAACCCGGTAACACCACCCTGTTCAGCCTTTACAATGCCAATGTGCAAGTCAGCTATCTGTTTGATGTGTTCGGCGGCAACCGACGTGCGCTGGAAGCGTATGCCGCGCAAGCCGAATACCAAAAACACGAGCTGGATGCCGCGCGCCTGTCCTTGGCGGGTAATATTGTGACCGCTGCCATGACGCAAGCCAGTCTGCAGGCACAAATCCAGACCACTGCCCGCATGATTGCCATGCAGGAAGAACAGCTCAACATTACCCGGCGCAGAGCAAGCGTTGGTGCAGCGGGAGAAGGCGATGTGCTGGCCCTGCAAACCCAGTTGGCGCAAACCCGCGCCTTGATTCCTGCGCTGGCAACCCGCTTGAGCCAAACCAATCATTTGCTGGCATCCCTTGCCGGAGAACTTCCGTCAGGAACAGATATTCCGGTTTTTTCTCTGGAAGACTTCACGCTACCCGCACAGGTGCCGGTGGTCGTGCCTGCCAAACTGGTACGCTACCGCCCCGACATTGCGGCAGCCCAAGCCATGTTGCACGCAGCCACCGCGCAATATGGCAATGCCATCGCAACCGCCCTGCCTCAGATCAATCTGACGGCAGGGCTTACGCAAGAAGCATTATCCAGCGGGCAATTGTTTAACCCGAGCAGTGCCGCATGGAGCCTTGCAGGCGGCCTTGTTCAGCCGTTGTTCAATGGCGGTTTGGGTTCCGCCATCAAAGCGGTGCATGCCAATCTGGATGTGGCAGACGCCAATTATCGCCAAACCGTGGTTCAAGCATTCCGCAATGTGGCGGACAGCCTGCGCGCACTGGATAACGACGCACGTTTACTGAATGACCAATACACCGCTGATCAATCTGCCCGACAAGCCTGGGAATTGACCCGGCAAGAATATCGTTTGGGCAGCATTCCCTGGCTACAAGTCTTGACTAACGGGCAGCAAGCCCAACAGACCCGCATCAACCTGATTCAAGCGCAAGCCCAGCGTTTGACTGACACTGCCGCTTTATTTCAGTCCATGGGCGGCGCATTGCCATCGCCCGTCAAAGCACCCGATACCAGCGCTGCAGATCACGCCAGCAAAGACATCGCAGCATCGCAAAAGGATCACTCATGAGCAAAGGTTCAGCCAAACAAATGACCGTTACCGTGCTATCCGTGGCACTGGTATTTGGCGCCGTATACGGATTCCAGCAATTCCGTAATCAAATGATTGAAAAAATGATTCGCGGCAAAGGCATGCCACCGCAAGCCGTCAGCACGATGGTCGCCAATGTCAGCGATTGGCATCCCGCCATCCATAGCATCGGATCACTGCGCGCTGTTCAAGGGGCCAGCCTGTCTACTGAAACCGGCGGCCTGATTACAGCCATACATTTCAAATCGGGAGATACGGTCAAAACCGGTCAAACCTTGCTTGAGTTGAATGCCGCGCCACTGGAAGCCCAACTCCAACAATTACAAGCCACCGAACATTTGGCTGAGATCACCCTGCAACGCGATAGCGCCCAGCTTAAATTCAAAGCGGTCAGCCAGGCTACTGTCGACACCGATCAAGCCAACCTGCAAAGTGCGCAGGCACAGGTCAGAGCACAACAGGCCGCCATTGCCCAAAAAATAATCCGCGCGCCATTTGCCGGCAAACTAGGCTTGCGGCAAGTTGATTTAGGACAGTATCTGGCGCCTGGCAGTGCCATTGTCACGTTGCAACGTCTCGATCCGATTTATGTTGAATTCTATGTACCGCAGGCCGAGTTATCGCGTATTCACCCGGGCATGTCACTGCAAGCCACTTCTGATGCCCTGCCCGGGAAAATTGTTCAAGGCCGCATTACCGCCATTGAGCCATTGGTTGACACCACCACACGCAACATCAAGGTTCGGGCGCAACTGCCCAACCATGACGGCAAATTGATTCCCGGACTCTATGCGAAGGTGTCCATCGATCAAGGCACGACCGAACAGTGGATCACCCTGCCCTCTACTGCCGTTGCCTACAATCCCTATGGCAGCACCGTATTCATTGTTCACAACAAGGGACGTAGCGCAGACGGTAAACCCGACATGACCGTCGAACAAATGTTTGTTACCACAGGGGCGACCCGTGGCGATCAAGTCGCCATCACCAGCGGGATCAAAGCCGGTGACATGGTGGTCACATCCGGTCAGCTTAAACTGCATAACGGCGCACCCGTATTCATCAACAACAGCATCCAGCCAACCAATGATCCGCACCCCGAGGTACCTGAAGAATGAGTGCTGAACAACCATCACAAGGCAGCAAATTTACCGATCTGTTTGTGCGCCGTCCTGTATTGGCTACCGTGATCAGCCTGGTCATGCTGGTATTGGGGTTACGCTCGGTTGGTCTGCTGCCTGTTTTGCAATTTCCGTTTACGCAAAATGCCGTGGTTACCGTCACCACCGCTTACCCGGGGGCAGATCCTAATCTGGTGGCCAGTTTTATTACTACGCCGCTGGAAAACGCGGTTGCACAGGCCAATGGGATTGACTACATGACCTCCAGCAGCGTTCAGGGCGTCAGCACCATCACCGCCAATCTGCGCCTGAATTATGATGCAGACAAAGCCCTGACCGAAATCAATACCAAGGTCAATGCGGTACTCAACCAAATGCCGCCACAAGCCCAAAAACCGGTGCTGACCGTGAGTGTCGGACAAACCATCGATGCGATGTACATTGGCTTTTATAGTGATGTCCTCAAGCCAAATCAGGTGACCGACTACCTGATTCGCGCCGTACAGCCCAAACTACAGGCCATTGATGGCGTGCAAACCGCCGAACTGCTGGGCGCAAAAAACTTTTCGCTACGCGCATGGCTCAATCCCGATCGTCTGGCGGCACGAGGGCTGACAGCGGCTGATGTCTACAACGCGCTGGCTGCCAATAATTTCTTGTCATCAAGCGGACAAACCCGTGGGCAGATGATTCAAATCAACCTGAATGCATCCACCGACCTGCACTCTGTGGCAGATTTCCGCAATATTGTGTTGAAACAAAATGGCGACAGTCTGGTGCATCTGGGAGATGTAGCAACGGTCAGTCTGGGTTCCGATGATTATGATACCAGTGTTGGTTTTGATGGTCGCCGTGCCGTTTATGTTGGTATTCAAGTCGCTCCCACTGCCAACCTGCTGGATGTTATCACACGGGTACGCGCGGCCATGCCGGAGATCCAGTCACAATTGCCCAATGGTCTAAAGGCCAAGGTGGTATACGACTCGACCAAATTCGTTAATTCGTCCATCAACGAGGTCATCAAGACGCTGGTAGAGGCAGTCGGCATTGTCACGCTGGTGGTGTTTATCTTCCTTGGCTCACCCCGTTCAGTCCTGATTCCGGTCATTGCGATTCCGCTTTCCCTGATTGGAACCTTTACCTGGATGCTGGCATTAGGCTATTCGATCAATCTGCTCACCCTGCTATCGTTGGTTTTAGCCATTGGACTGGTGGTGGATGATGCGATTATTGTGGTCGAAAACGTCAACCGACACCTTGAAGACGGTTTGTCACCCACAGATGCGGCACTACAGGCAGCACGCGAATTAGCCAACCCGATTATTGCCATGACCATTGTGCTGGTCGCCGTTTATGTCCCCATCGGATTTATGAGCGGTCTGACCGGCGCTCTGTTCACGGAATTTGCCTTTACCTTGGTCGGTGCGGTTACCATGTCGGCGATCATCGCACTCACCTTGTCACCCATGATGTGTTCACGCCTGCTGAAGCCACCTCGTGCCAATGGCAGTTGGAGCGACCGACTGGTACTAAAGCTGGATCAAGTATTTCATCGCATCGACACCGGCTACGAAAAGCGTCTGAACGGTGTACTCAACCACCTGTCCGTGGTTGCGGTATTTGCCGTGCTGATTTTAGGCGGCATTTACTTTCTCTATACCACGTCAATGACCGAGCTTGCTCCGCAAGAAGACCAAGGCGTACTGATTGCCATGTCATTCAGCGCACCGGATGCCAGCCTGCAACAACGCGAGCTGTCGGCCGCTGCCATTCGGCAGGTATTCAACCAACATAAGGAAACCGATCATATTTTCCAGATGGACATGCCAACCCAAATGATCAGCGGGATGGTACTGAAACCATGGGATGAACGCACCACCACTGCCAGTACGCTAATGCCGGTTATTCAGCAGCAGCTCGGGCAAATCCCCGGCTCGCAGAATGCAGTCTTTCAGCCGCCGCCCCTGCCCGGCTCACGCGGGTTTCCGGTGCAGTTTGTGATTACCACCACGGAACCGTTCAACAAACTGTACGAGGTTTCGGAAAAGTTTCTGCAAGACGCCCAAAAATCCGGTGATTTTATCTTCTTGCAATCCGATTTACGTATCGATTTGCCACAAACCACGGTGATTATCGACCGGAACCGTGCTGCAAACCTGGGTATCGCCATCAGCGACATTGGTAACTCGTTATCTGCCTTGCTGGGTGGCAATTACGTCAATTATTTTTCACTCGACGGACGTTCGTATAAAGTTATTCCACAGGTTCAACAACGCTACCGCCTCAATGCCCAACAACTGGATAATTACTGGCTACGTACCGGCAGCGGACAAATGGTACCGCTGTCAACCGTTGCCCATCTGATTACCGAAACCAAACCGGAAACCATTAACCATTTCCAACAATTGAACATGGCAACCATACAAGGGGTTAACTTTCCGACCATTTCTCAGGGCGATGCATTGAAACACCTGAAGCAACTGGCCCAAAAAACCTTGCCACAAAACTACAGCTTTGATTACTCGGGTCCTTCTCGCCAGTTTGTGCAAGAATCGGGGGGCTTGTTGATCACCTTCTTCTTTGCATTAATCATTATTTTTCTGGCACTGGCCGCACAATTTGAAAGTTTCCGCGACCCTGTCATCATTCTGGTTTCTGTGCCAATGTCGATTGCCGGTGCATTGTTGTTTATCAATATCGGGATTGGACGCGCCACCCTCAACATCTACACTGAAGTGGGATTGGTGACCTTGATCGGGCTGATTTCCAAACATGGGATTCTGATTGTGGAATTTGCCAACAATTTGCAACGGTTGGGCAGCAGCAAGCGCGAAGCCATTATCAAAGCAGCCGGTTTGCGTTTACGTCCTATCTTGATGACCACCGCCGCCATGGTGCTCGGCGTCATGCCGTTGATCATTGCCCACGGCGCAGGTGCGGTTAGTCGCTTTAATTTGGGATTGGTGATTGCCAGCGGACTGTCTATCGGAACGGTGTTTACCCTGTTTGTCGTGCCATCCATGTACATGATGCTGGCGGCCGATCACAGCCACGAAGCGCGCAGCACTAGTCTGGATGTCACCCCGCATCATTGATGGGCACGAATCGAACCGCACGACCATTGCCACATGGGTCGTGCACCAACCCTGATGTTACCTATCCGGTCTTGCCCAACTAAACAACCTGTCCACACATGAAACGTGTGGCAGACCAACCTCAGACAACGTACACCAGCGCCAGCGATGGGGTGAGGCCGGTTTAAACGTCATTCATCCGCAGAATCTTGACCATAGTAAAGCTGGCCAATTCGAATGACCGGTCTACCGGTATTGCGCCGATGCTGGTTTGAATCGCGCAGAGAATACGCGCAACCACAATATTCCTGCTGGTAAAACTGCTCGCGCTTACTGATTTCAATCATGCGAGCAGAACCGCCACGTTTACGCCAGTTGTAATCCCAATACATCAAATCCGGATAACGCCCTGCCGCCCGATGGCCGCAATCATTGATTTGTTGCATGTTTTTCCAACGGGAAATTCCCAGCGAACTGGTGATAACCGGAAACCCATGCTCATGGGCATACAGCGCAGTACGTTCAAAGCGCATATCAAAGCACATGGTACAACGCTCGCCACGTTCAGGTTCATGCTCCAGACCTTTTGCGCGTGCGAACCAGTTTTCCCGGTCGTAATCTGCATCAACAAATGGAATACCAAACTGTTCAGCAAAGCGAATATTTTCATTCTTGCGCAACTCATATTCGCGCAATGGATGAATATTCGGATTGTAAAAAAAGATCGTATAATCAATTCCTGACGCCTGCATCGCTTCCATCAGCTCCCCAGAACAAGGCGCGCAGCATGAATGCAACAATACCTTGCTGTGTCCTTGCGGTAGCGGGATGGGTTGACGTTGTTCAGGAGTCATGGCAAAAACCGTAATTGACAAATAGTGATCACAATAATCCGATAAACGAATCCACCCGATTGACGCATGCCTTCACATGCTGCCCAAGCAAAATCCCTGTGAGGCAAAATCCCTGTGAGGGAAAATCTTTGTGAGGCAGGGTTGATGCTATAACATCTTGCCCGCCAACGGGTTAAAATCGCCCTTCATCCTTGAATCCAAGGAAAAAGCCGCAGAAATAGGGCTTTTGTATAAAATGGTGGGCCCCCTGGGAGTCGAACCCAGCACCAACGGATTATGAGTCCGCTGCTCTAACCATGCATGAGCTAGAGGCCCGTCTGTTATTGGCACGAATTGTACCAAACAAAGCGTTACTGATTGTTATTGTCGATAAAGCTACGCAAGCGGTCTGATCGCGAAGGATGGCGCAATTTACGCAATGCCTTGGCCTCGATTTGACGAATCCGTTCACGGGTTACGTCAAACTGCTTGCCTACCTCTTCAAGCGTATGATCCGTGTTCATTTCAATACCAAAACGCATCCGCAGCACCTTGGCTTCGCGCTGGGTCAATCCATCCAGAATTTCTTTGGTCACTTCTTGGAGGCTATCATAAATTGCAGCATCCATTGGCGCCAATGTGGATGTATCTTCGATAAAATCACCCAAATGCGAATCTTCATCGTCGCCAATCGGCGTTTCCATTGAAATCGGTTCTTTGGAAATTTTCAGGATTTTACGAATTTTATCTTCAGGCATATCCATCTTTTCTGCCAAAACCGATGGATCGGGTTCTTGTCCGGTTTCCTGCAAAATTTGACGGGCAATCCGGTTCATCTTGTTAATGGTCTCGATCATATGCACCGGAATACGAATCGTGCGGGCTTGATCAGCAATAGAACGCGTAATCGCCTGACGTATCCACCATGTTGCATACGTTGAAAACTTGTAACCACGGCGATATTCGAATTTATCCACGGCTTTCATCAAGCCAATGTTACCCTCTTGTATCAAATCAAGAAACTGCAAGCCACGGTTAGTGTATTTTTTTGCAATGGAAATCACCAGACGCAGATTGGCTTCAATCATTTCCCGTTTGGCACGCAACGTACGCGCTTCTCCAGCCGACATCTGCTTGTTGATTTCTTTCAACGCACTGATGGGAATTCCGACACTATTTTGCAAATCCAACAATTTATTCTGTCGTTCCAAAATAGCGTATTGCTGACGCAAAACAGCTTCGCTGAACGAATGCCCCCCTGCGGCCAACTCATTAACCCATTCCAGATTGGTTTCTTGGCCGGGGAACACCTTGATAAAATGTTCGCGCGGTATACCTGCCCTGCGCGTGGCAATTTCCATGATTTCTCGTTCATGGGTACGTACATTTTCAACCAGACTGCGAATCATATTGCATAAAGACTCTACTTGCCGCGCCGAAAATCGCAATTCTAACAACAGGGCTGCAATCTCCTGCTGAATTTGGGCATATTCTGTTGATCCATATCCGTATTGTTTATGGACGGCTTGCTTGCGCTTGACCAACTCACGCAAACGTTCAAAGCGTTCCATAGCATCCAGCTTCAGCTGCGCAAGATTGGCCGCCGCCAAAGCGCTGCCATCGCTATCTTCATCATCGTCTTCGTCAACGTCCTCATCGACCACTTCATCCTGATCGTCCATGACCAGCGGTTCAACCGGTTCAGCCAGTGCTGATTCTGTGCTCACAATACCATCCACAAATTCATCAATGCGGATTTCATCCCGCTCAACCTTGTCAACAAGATTGAGAATTTGCTCTAACGTGGTTGGACAAGCCGAAATGGCCTGTACCATGTGTTTCAGGCCATCTTCAATCCGTTTGGCAATTTCAATTTCGCCTTCGCGGGTCAGCAACTCAACCGTTCCCATCTCACGCATGTACATGCGTACCGGGTCGGTGGTACGGCCAAACTCGGAATCAACGGTCGACAATGCTGCTTCGGCTTCCGCTACAGCGTCTTCGTCTGCCACTGCGGGCGTCGCATCCGACATCAACAAGGCTTCCGCATCCGGCGCCTCGTCGTAAACCTGGATGCCCATGTCGTTGATCATGCTGACCACGCCTTCAATCTGCTCGGCATCCAGCATGTCGTCCGGCAGGTGGTCATTGATTTCGGCGTAGGTTAAATAACCTCTTTCCTTGCCCAGAATAATCAATGTCTTAAGACGGGTTCGGCGCAATTCCGCATCAGATTGACCGTTATTTTGTTCCTGATCGTGCGCTATTGCTAAATTTTCATCCGTTACAGCGATTTCATTTTTGGACTGATTACGCACTTCTTTGTCACGATCGATTGCCATATCAACCTTTTTCTGCATACATATCTATAATCGATGCCAACAAGCGTATGGCACCTCAAAAAAACGTCTGCGCTACTAACCCGATCTTTTCATAATAACGCGCATCCTCACTCGCGTTCCATCTTGAAATTTTAATCTGTTGTGCGTGTGAATCACGACATCACACATTCATAAAATTCCACTCTGTAACAGAATCCTGCGTGATCATCACGCGAATTCATGAAATGATCGGGGGAAATGGTTGGGTTTGCTGACACTGTGCGGTACAATCAGCCCCGAAGCTGACCAGGCAATCGCTGC